>DATAQX010000471.1:0-5524 GCA_036264455.1 Silvibacterium sp.
GCAACCGTTACATGCTGAGCTTTCATCCGACGGATATGACGCCCGGGCTGCACACGATTAAAGTCTCGCTAGGGGAAAACTACGGGGCTCGGGTGGTGACACGGGCAAGTTACTGGGCAGTGAACGATGCCGCGGCGGATGCAGCAAAGAACTCGTCGGACGGTACGCCGGCCAAGCCTTAGAGGCGAGTCTGAGTGATCGAGTACTGCTGAAGGCGAACGGTGGGCATGAGCTGAAGAGTATCTGGTCTGAGACGGGTCAAAGCAGAGTGCAAGGTGTAGCGTTCAGGGTGTAGCACCAGCCTCGGTCTTTGCTTTGTGCGACGACAGTCAGCAGATTTTGGCGTCGTTTCCGGTTCTGGGCGCATCTACTTCCTATTGTTCGGGCCATTCGGAAGACGCGCGTCTGCTGCCACTTCGCAAGAGCCTGAGAGGAGCGCAAAGACCAATGGCGGCATCCGCTACAACGGTAGAGCCTAAATTAATCGCGCTGGAGAATTGGCGGCCCAAGACGAATCCCTGGGTGATTGCCGCCGTGGTGGCGATGGCTGCGTTCATGGAGGTGTTGGACACCTCGATTGCCAACGTCGCGCTGCCGCACATCGCAGGCAGCCTGGGCGCGAGTCAGGACGAAAGCACATGGGTACTCACGGCCTACCTGGTATCGAATGCGGTGGTGCTTCCCATGGGCGGGTGGGCAGCGAGCGTTATCGGTAGAAAGAGATTTTTTATGAGCTGTATCGTGATTTTTACGATCGCCTCATTTCTTTGCGGTATTGCTCCATCGCTGGGACTTCTGCTGCTCTTTCGGGTCATACAGGGCGCCGGCGGAGGAGGACTGCAGCCCATGGCGCAGGCGATAATGGCCGACTCCTTCGAGCCTGCCAAGCGCGGCCTCGCCTTCGCGCTCTATGGCATTGTCGCTGTGCTCGCTCCTTCCATCGGGCCCACACTCGGCGGCTGGATCACAGACAATTACAGTTGGAACTGGATTTTCTACATCAACATTCCGGTGGGCATACTTGCGCTCGTGCTCACGAACAGGCTGGTAGAGGATCCGCCGTGGAATGTGCCCGATAAAAAGAACTTTTTCAAGCTGGACTATATAGGACTGAGCTTGCTGGTGATTTCGATGGGCGCTCTGCAGATCGGACTCGATAAGGGCGAGGAGAATGACTGGTTCGGTTCCCACTTCATAGTGGCTTGCGCAATCGCATTCGTTTTGTCGTTCGTCGGCTTGATTCTGTGGGAGTGGTTTGCGAAGAATCCGCTGATGGACCTGAAGCTGTTCAAGAACCGGAACTTTGCGGTTTGCTGCTTCCTGATGCTGCTTACTGGTGGATTTCTGAATGCCACGACCGTGCTGCAGCCGCAATTTCTTCAGGCGCAGTTGGGATATACGGCGACCTCGGCCGGGTTGGCCCTTTCCGGCGGCGGACTCGTGTTGCTGCTGGTGGTGCCGATTGCAGGGCAGTCGCTGACCCGCTTCCCTGCGCGAAACATTATCGCGTTCGGATTTTTCTGCTTCACGATCGCTTACTTCATATCAGCGACGAGGCTCAACCTGGGATTGAGCTTCGCAGAGTCTTCCTGGCTGCGCATCTTGCAGGTGTTTGCGATTCCGCTGGTCTTTATCGCGGTGACGACGGCGGCATACTTCGGCATGCCTCGCGAGAAGAATAACCAGGTGGCAGGACTGATTAACTTTGTAAGGAATATCGGCGGCAGCATCCTGATTTCGCTGACCAATGCATTGGTGGTCGAGCGGGCGAATTTCCACCAGGACCAGCTTCTGAAATACCTGACACCGGTAAACGCGAACTTCCAGCAGCAGGTGCAATCGTTGACGAAGTATTTCGATGGCCGCAGCGGGCCTCCGAATGCGGGTGACCTCGCGCAGGGCCAAATCTATCGCCAGCTCATCCAACAAGCGCAGACGCTGGCTTATGTGGATGTGTTCTATATCCTGTGCGGTGCGGCGGTCCTGATGATCCCGCTTTCGTTTTTGCTCGAAAAGAATCATCCGCGCGCGGGCGGCGGCGGAGGCGAGATCGCAGTGCATTAGGGGCAGCGAAGAACCGGTCAGCTATGAAGCGGTTAGGTAAAAGCCGGTCAGTGTGACACCAGGTTTGTACTCAGTGCAGAGTTGTAATACTGGCGGGTTAGAATGGGGCTTATGACTATTCGCTCTGTCGCCGCGAGTGTACTGCTGGCTCTATTACTGGCAGTGTCGTGGTCCGCGGTATGGTGCGAGACAAGCTGCGTGCTGCCCCGCGATACGCACGGCTGCTGCGCGGCACCCATCGTCGGCGGCAAATCGAGGCTTGTACAGCAGCAAGCTTGCGGGCAGGTAGTGCGGACAGTTGTCGCAGTGCCGGTATTGCCCGCGGCTGCGACACCCGGGGTGGTGAAGGCTGGGGTGTCTGCTCCGACGTTGTTTGTTGCCAGTTCGATCTCGCGGACCGTTCCCGAGTCTCCTTCTCCTCCGAAATTTAATCTCCGAATCTGATTTTCTCTCCGACGATGCAGCGGACGTGTGTCTGCTGCCGGACTGTTTTCTTTCGGGGAGAGATTTTGTGTACAGACAATGGAGTGGCTTGCTGCTTCTGGCGATGAGTTCGCTTGCAGCCGCACAACAGCCGATGAAGATGTCGATGCCGATGAATATGAGCGGTAAAGCGACGAGTTTTACCGGGGCGATCGAGATGCACGCGACCTCGGGCACGAGCGCGGAGCCGAATTCCACACCCAGGCCGATGCTGATGACCATGCACGGCGACTGGATGCTGATGTTTCATGCGAATGCATTTGTCGGAACTATCCAGCAGACAAGCCCGCGCGGAGGCGACAAGTTTTTCTCGACGAATTGGTTCATGCCTATGGCACAGCACGCGTGGGGGCCGGGACAGTTGACGCTTCGCGCGATGTTCAGCCTGGAGCCGTGGACAGTATCAGGCCGGCAATATCCTTTGCTCTTTCAGCAGGGCGAGACGGCATACGGTAAGCCGATTGTGGATGGACAGCATCCGCACGATTTTTTGATGGAGCTGGCCGCGCTCTATGACTGGCGTTTGGGAGAGAAGACGCTGCTGACATTTTATGCGGCGCCGGTGGGCGATCCTGCGATCGGACCCACGGCCTATCCGCACCGTGCGTCGGCGTCGGAGAATCCGGTGGCCACGCTGGGGCACCATCAGGAAGACTCGACGCACATTGCCGATGATGTAGTGACGGTTGGCTTCACACAAGGGATGGTGCGTGTGGAAGCAAGCGGTTTTCACGGGCGAGAGCCTAATGAGCATCGCTGGCAAGTGCAGCAGGGAGCGATCGATTCGTGGTCGACACGGCTGACTGTGCAGCCCGGACAGAACTGGAGCGGGCAATACTCCTATGGGCGCCTTCATAGCCCGGAGCAGCTGTCTCCGACCGAGAATCAGGAACGGATGACTGCGTCGGTGATGTATAACCGGCCGCTGGGAGACGGCGCGAAAGGGAACTGGGCGTCGACAGCGGCGTGGGGACGCACCCGTGCGCTTGGGGATAACGTGACTCAGAACAGCTATCTGTTCGAATCTTTGTTACGTTTTGCGACACGGAATTATGCCTGGACACGATTGGAAGATGTGGATCGGACAACAGAGCTGCTGCTGGGAGAGAATCCTCTGCCGCCAGGATTTGAAGAGGAGCCGGCAGGACGCGTGCAGGCATATTCGTTCGGCTATAGCCGGGACTTTGATCTGGTGACCCATCTTGGAACAGCGATTGGAGCACAGGTCACGGCGTATACAGTGGGATCGCGCCTCAGGCCGGTTTACGGCACTGACCCGGTGGGCGTGATCGTGTTTCTGCGCATGCGGGTGGTTGGGACAGGGCAGCGATAAGGAAGGAATCGCTGCGATATTGACAGCATCTAAATGATTAGTCGATGAGCACGGATTCCTCTGAGAAATCTTCTGAAGAAGTAAAAAGCGATAGCGCGATAGCGCGCCGGGATTACTCCCATGCCTGGCGGGCGCTGCGGAATCGCAATTTTCGGCTGTTTTTTGGCGGCCAGAGTATTTCGCTGATCGGTACCTGGATGACCCGTATCGCAACGGCGTGGCTGGTCTACCGGCTCACCAAGTCTGCGCTGCTGTTGGGCACAGTGAGCTTTGTGGGGCAGATTCCGACGTTTCTGCTGGCTCCTTTCGCGGGGGTGCTGGTAGATCGGCTGGACCGCCGCCAGGTACTGGTGTGGACACAGGTTCTGGCGATGGTGCAGTCGCTGGCGCTGGCGTGGCTGACCCTCTCGCATCGAATAACGATTCATGATGTACTGGCGCTGAGCGCCTTTCAGGGGATGATCAACGCATTCGACATGCCAGGGCGGCAGTCGTTCATGGTGCAGATGGTGGAGGACCGCGGCGACCTATCGAATGCCATCGCTATCAACTCTTCGATGGTGAACCTGGCGCGACTGATCGGCCCGTCGCTGGCGGGCCTGGTGATCGCTGCGACCAATGAGGGCTGGTGCTTCTTCATCGATGGTCTGAGCTACATTGCGGTGATCTTTTCGCTTCTGATGATGAGGGTTCATGTGCCGGATGTGAAACGGGCGACGATGTCGATGCTCGAGCAGTTGCACGAGGGGTGGCAGTATGTCTCGACGTTTGTGCCGGTGCGCAATATTCTGCTGCTGTTCGCACTGGTCAGCCTGATGGGCATGCCGTATGTGGTGCTCATGCCGGTCTTCGCGGCGCAGGTGTTGCACGGCGGGCCGCATACGCTGGGCTTTCTGATGGGCGCGGCGGGCGTGGGGGCGCTGATCTCGGCGCTGTCTCTGGTGGTGCGCAAGTCGGTGCGCGGACTGCTGAAGATGCTTCCGATCGCGGCGTCGATGTTTGGCGTGGGGCTGGTGTGCTTCGGGATGTCGCGCGTGTTGTGGCTTTCACTGGGGCTGATGGTGGTGGTGGGCTTCGGCATGATGCAGGGACTTACGGCCAGCAACACTATCATTCAGACGCTCGTGTCCGAGGACAAGAGGGGCCGGGTGATGAGCTACTACACGGCCGCGTTTGTTGGCATGGCTCCGTTTGGCAGCCTGCTGGCAGGCGCGCTGGCGCATTGGATCGGTGCTCCGCGGACGGTAATGCTGACGGGAACGTTCTGCGTCGCCGGCGCGGCCTGGTTCTGGACGCAGCTGGGCGAAATTCGGAAGGAGATGCGGCCGATTTATATCCAGCTTGGCATTGTCCCGCCCCCCGAAGTGGTGGAGGAGCAGTGAAGTTCGATGTTTAGGGTGCAGAGGGCGTGGCCTGCAATCGCACCAAATAAAAAGGCTCGATTTAGTTCGGGATTCGACGAAATTACCTTTCTGGAGTGAAATTAAAGGGTCTGTCTTTCCCACAAATATTCCGGAGAGGTTTCTGCTTGGTTACCTGGCTTCGTAGTGTTCTCAGTGTTTCTGCACTTTCGATTGCGTTCGCCGGGTTGGCCGTTGCGCAGGCGAGCAAGCCTCCGGCGCAGGCTGCGCCTTTGTATGTGCC
>DATAQX010000476.1:0-13041 GCA_036264455.1 Silvibacterium sp.
TGCGACAGGTTCGAGCCGATTGGCGCAGGCGGCTTCCCCTTCGCTATGGAAAGGGGAAGCTGGATTCCGGCCGCGACTGTATTGCCGTGGCGAACGGGAGCCCGGTATCACGCGGTCGCTGAAGAGGGAGTGCCGCTCCGGGAAATCGCTGATGTTATCGGCCAGGGCCTGAACGTGCCGGTTGTTGCCAAGTCGCCCGAAGAGGCTCCTGACCATTTTGGCTGGCTCGCAGCGTTCATTGGTCTCGACTGTCCGGCCTCCAGCGCTCAAACGCAGGAACGCCTGGGATGGAGCCCGAAAGGGCCTGGGCTAATTCCCGATCTCGCGCGCCATTTCGAAGCCTGACCAGATCGCGATAAGGCTCTCTATCCGTTCCTCGAAAGCGCGAGGAACGGATAGAGAGCAGGGGTCGTTCCCTCCGGCCTGCGGCAGTGAAGTGCGTCCTTCGCACCGGTCCTTGTTCGTTGGGCTAAAGTCCTGACGCTAACGGCGCAGGTCTGCCAACAGACTGTTTAGCGGGCGCGCACCTCCAATTGGATCGGTTTGGCGGTCGCGCTGACGGCCGGGTCATAGTACTCGTAGACGCGGGACTGGAAAGTGTGGGCGCGGATGGGGTACTTGACGCGGAGGCGGTAGCGCAGGGTCACCGTGGAGTCCGGCGCAAAGGAATTGAAGTAGAGGATGGCCTGCATCACCGTGAGACTGAATTTTTCGAGGCGGCCAGAGGCGGATCCGGCAGTTTTCTCCTGGTAGGACTGGAGGTCTTCGGTGAGCAGGTCGAAGCCCGGAGGGATGCCGAGGTCCACCATGACCATGTTGGCGGATTTTCCGAGGTTGTTCCGGATGGTTGCGGTTGCTGTGGCGATGTCGTTCTGTGCGAGCTGTGTGCGGTCGTAGGCGACGTCGATGGAGAGAGGCTCCTTGACAGGTTTGTCGTCCCAGGGGACGAAGTAGCTGCCAACGACCTGATAGGCGAGGCCACCGGTTCCGTCGAAGCGAAGCTGGACGGAGTTGATCTTGGGGTCGATGTCTTTGAAAACGAATTGGTGGAAGAGGTCGTTGTTCTCAGGGGTGAGAACCAGCTTCTCGACGGGCTTGCCATTCAGGGTGATTTCAACGGAGCCGCGCACGTCAGCTGAGCCGATTTCAGAAGCGAGGAGCAACGCCCGCAGCGCCATGATGGTGGCCTGTGTTGTTCCCCAGGTGCCGGAGGCGTCTTTCTTCGAAGTGATGTAGGTGAGGGCCTTGCGCGCCGCGGCTGATGCCTGTCCCCACTTGAGGAGGGCCTGTACAGCCAGGGCCGTAGTTTCGACGGCAGCGCTTGCGCCGGTCGAATAGACGCTGGTTTCTTCGGCGCTCCACCAGACCTGCTCGTCTTTTTCGGTGCGGGCATCGAGCAGAAGCTGCATAGCCTGGTGGGTGAAGGCACTGTTCTTGTCATGGTCAACAGCGAAGTTTGCGATAACGGCTAGCGTGTAGGCGTCGGCCTTGGCGTCCATGTGGGACTCGATGAACCGCATGGCCTTTTCGACGGCTGGACCGTGGTAGCCGGTGTTTTCGAGCGCCCAGCCGATGTACGCGGTGATGCGCAGCACGTCGGAGTTGTAGCGGTTGGTTGCGCCTTCGTTGATGAAGCTCGTATCCGGCTTCCAACTGCCGTCGGGTTGCTGCTGCATGGCAAGCCACTGCTGCGTGCGCTCGATGAGGCGTGGGTCGACGTCGTAAACCTTCGACATGTCGCTGAACTCCATCAGTCCATAAGCGGTGAGGATTTTGTTGGCAGGCGCCTGGCCGAACCAGGAGAAGCCTCCGCCGGGAACTTCGAAGGTGAGCAGCCGCTGGTAGCCGTTGGCGATGAAGCCTTCGGCTTTGGCATGGACTTCGGGGGTGAGTTTCTTCGTGCGCTTCATGTAATCGAGTGCGAGGACATTCGGGTAGGTGGCGGATGAGGTCTGCTCGAAGCAGCCGTAGGGCATGCGCAGGATGCTGTCCATGCCTTCGATGACCTGGCTGAGCGGGCCGGGGTATAGGCGGACGTAGATTTTGCTGGCGTCGGGGATGGCGACAGCAGGGAAGTCTACGTTGTGCTGGACGCCGTGCTGGGGCTCGAGGCGTCCATTGAAGACGGCGTTCTGCCCGCGGCCATTGGGGACGACCTCGATCTCATGGACGACTATATCTGCCCGGCTGAGGGCTCCATCTACGCGGTCCGCAGCGCCCTTCATGCGGGCAGAGAGCGAGAGCTTGAACTTGCCAATGCGCTTTGCTTCGAGTGTGAACTGCGAGCCGCCGACGCGGTTGGAGTCGACGGAGACGCTTTTTTCAGAACTGTCATCGACGAGAGAGAACCAGTCGTCATACTGGAGTTTGAGGCTGATTTCCCCTCGCTCGCCGGAGTAGTTGTAGACGGCAATGGGGATAGACACGCGGTCTCCCTGGGTCAGGGTGACAGGCAGGTCGAGATCGACGAAGAAGTCCTGAAAGACTTTGAGGTTTGAGGTGCCGGTGCCGAGTGCGCCACGTTCGGTGGAAGCGAGCATGGCCATGCGCCATGTGGTGATGGAGTCGGCGAGCGGAATGGTGATGCTGGCAACGCCGTTGCCGTCGGTAATGATTTCGGGATTGATGTAGAGGGCTTCGGGGAAGTACGAGCGGATGTGCGGGGCAGGGGCTTTAATGGATGCGGCTCCGTCGGCGGCGACAGCTGTGGCCATCGGAGTTGCGGCGGCGAACATTTTCATCTGGACGCGGCCGTTAATGGCCATCTGCGCGACCGGACCGCCGGCGGCGATGCCGCCAAGGACGCCGCCCGCAAGGCCATGCACACGACCTTCGGCGAAGCCTGGTGCAGCTGCTGCGACTGTAACGGTCTGGGTTGCCGCGCCGACGGCGAGGGTTGCGGAGACGATGGCACGATCGCGGGCGCGGAGGGTGAATTCGTGTTTGACGGAGTTGAATGCCAGGGCTGTCGCTTCGATTTCATAGGTTCCGGGGAGAAGCGCCGTGAGGTCGAAACGGCCAGCGGCGTTGGTAATCGATTGGCGGGTTTGCCCGGTCGACATTTCGCGCAGTATTACGGTCGCGTTTGGGATGATGGCCCCTGAGACGTCGATGATGGAGCCGGTGACTTCTGCGTGGCCATTGAAGGGGCCCCGATCGTGCTCGGTCTGTAGGTCGATTGTGCTTGCGCTTGAACCGGGAGAACGGGTGATACTGCCGGAAGTGACCTCGACATAAACGATGAGGTCATCCGCGGTGTCGAACTGCTGATCGGCTCCGGCGCTTTGAATGCGGTAATAGGCTGCCCTTGCCCGGTACCATCCGAAAGGTTCGGCGCGAAGGGCGGTGCCCCATGCGTCTCGCGGTTTCTAGCCGTCGGACAGGCGGGTGAAAGCCTTGACCAGGTCGAAGTGCTGAGGATTCTGTTCATGGGCACGACTGAGCTGGGTTGCGAGGCGGCGAACCTGAGCGGTGTAAGCGGACTGATAGCGCGAGGCGTATTCGGCGAATTTTGCCTGCGGCATGGTCCGCCCGAATTCGGTGTCGAAGCGGTTGAGGTTGACCATTTCGGTCGCGGCGAAGAGGGCGCGTGCGGCCCGGTCACGCTGGGCGTTGTCGCGCTGGTTGCCCTGGGCGTGCTGGACCGGCTCGACGATGTCAGACATGCCGATGGAGTGAATCTCGTAGCGCGGCTTCATGGCCTCCTGCTCGAGGTAGAAGAAGACTTTGGCAAATCCGGGCTGCTTCTCAGCGAGTGCGAAGACGGCTTCGTCGACAACCTGCAGGCCAAGTGCGGCGCGAACCCCTTCACCGTGAGCATTGGTGACGTGGAATCGAATGCGCGCCTCACCTCCCGGCTTGTAGACGGAGGCGTCGGCAACGGTTTCGATGCGAAGCTCATCGGCGGGCTGAACGAACACGAGACGGTGGTCGGCGATGGGTTGGGCATCGCCTCCGAAGAGGTAGGCATTGAGGTCGAGGGTGCCGGCCATTTCGGGCGTGGCGGTCAGAGTGAGGTCGGCCTCGCCGTTCACGAGGTCGAGATCGCGGGTGAGGATGGTCTGGCTGTCCTTGACGATGTCGACGTAGGCAGAGCCGTGCTGGCGCGTGGAGAAGATCTTTAGCTGAATGCGGTCTCCGGCGCGATAGACGGCGCGCTCGGTGCGGAGAAGGATCTGGTCAGAGCCTTCGCGGGGCTGGAGATCGATGTTGCTGGAGGCGCGGTTGCCTTCTTTGTCGGCGGCGTCTATTTTCAGGGTTTCGCCGCCCCTGCCAGCCTTGATGCGGATGATGGCGACGCCTCCGGCGTCGGTGGCGACGTGCTGGGCGACATTCTCGGAGGCGTGGTTTCCGGCTACGTGGATGTTGAGGTCAGCCGTGGCGGGGGTTCCGTCGGGATAGGAAGCGAGAATGAAGATCTGGTTTTCGAGGTTGGGAATGAGATTGCCGCCCTCGGGGATGGCGGTGACGAGCAAGGGAGACTCGCTGACCGTGATGGGCTCTCCGCGCGTCTCAGAGTGGGCGGCGGAATCTTTCGCTGTGGCTTCGATGAGCACGCGGGCCGCGCCCTGAGTGAGGGGGCGTCCAGCGAAGTAGGTGGGGAGCTTGAGGTCGAAATGGTAGACACCGTCGTTGTCGGTCTTACCACTCGCTGAGGCGGCTTCGAAGACGGAGACGTCCATCGAGGAGGCTTTGACCGTGATCTCGGCGTTGTCGACCGGCTTGCCGAAGAAGTAGTTGGCGCGGACGGTTCCGGTGACGTGATCGCCGGGGCGGTAGCCGCGCTTTGATGCCCGTCCATTGCGAGAGAATTCGATGGCGACTTTGAATTTGGGGAGAACGTAGCGCTCGACGTTCAGCGCGATCTCGGCGGTGCTGGTGGCAGAGTTCGGGTCGCCGATGAGTGCGCGGAGGTGGTATGTGCCGAGGTTGACTTCGTCGGCAAGAGCGAATTCAGCCGAGGCGATACCGAACTTGTCGGTCTGCGTGACGCGCTTGAAAACCTTGTTGCCACGCGAATCTTCAACTTCGAAGGCGAGCCCGCGGCTGGCGGCGGCGTTGTGATCGGCGCGGTCGAGGGCAAGGGCGCGCACGTGGATGGTCTGGCCGGGTTGATAGATGGGCTTCTCCGTAGTGAGCAGGATGGAGAGCTTGTCCTGAAGCTGGACTGGCTCGGTGGATTCGCTGGAGCCGATGGGAGTTTCGACGAGGTAGCGAAGCTGGTAGTCACCGATAAGGCCGGCGGGAAAGCGGAATTGAGCTTCAGTAGTGCCGCGATGATTGAGGCGTCCGGTGAAGAGAGTGCGGGCGGGTCGGTCGGGGATGAGCAGTTCGACGCGGACGGAGCCGTTGTCGATGATGGCGTCGTCCTTTGAGTCGGTGGCGATGACGCGGATAGCGGCGGGACCGCCGGTGATGCAGGACTTCTGCGCGAGGATGTGGACGACGGGGCGGCGGAGTATTTGGGAAATAGACTTGACGCCTTCGAAGGCTGCGGTGGTTTCACCGGCATACTCGAAGCGGTAGCTGACGCGGTCCCAGACGACGTCGTCGATCGGCAGGGGTTTGTGCAGGGGGATGTCGAGACGCCAGGTTCCGTTACCATTCGCCAGTTGTGGAGACTGCTCGGCGCTGCCGAGGATGTGATCTTCGGGGTCAAGGATCTCGACGATCAGGCGGCCAGAGCCGGCGCGGACGACATGGTAAGGGATCGCGACAGACAGGGTGCCGTGCGCGTAGGTGGCGGCAAGGGATTCGGCGTTAGGCTCACTAAACGAGCGGATGGCCAGCAGAAGAACCATCAGGGCAGAGACAAAGAGGACGGGAACGGCAAGGGAAATCGGGGATTTGCGGGAGACTTCCATTTGGCTTCTCCTTATGCCGCGAACTGGGGCGCACGGCGGCGTTCTGACCGGAGAACGTCATGCTGATCAGAACTTGCAGGGAGAATTGCGAATTTTTTTGGGTGCCTGCTCGATCCCGTGAGGCAAAGCGAGGGCAGGATCAAAGGCGCGAGGTGGTCGTTCGTGCGAATCCCGCCCGCTCGACACAGGAATCGCTCCATGGTGTCTTCTGCGGTGATTTCTGCTGCAGTTATTCGGTTCTTAGCGCCTGCATGGGCTCGATTCTCGATGCGCGAATAGCCGGCAACCAGCATGCGATGAGCGCGGTGACCAGAAGGCTGCCCACCATGGCAACGAAGACCACCGGATCGAGCGGGCTGGTTCCGTAAAGGATGGAGCGGATGAGCGCTCCTGCCCCCGCGCCACCGGCCAACCCGATGAGCAATCCGAGCAGGACAGGGCGCAGGCCATCGAATAGCATCAGGCGCAATACCTCGGCTCGTTGCGCACCGAGCGCGATGCGGATGCCGATCTCGGTAATGCGCTGGGTGACGAGATACGACAGCACTCCATAAAGGCCAATGGCGGCGAGCAATAGAGACAGGGAAGCGAAGGCGAGCACCAGAGTAGCGCTGAAGCTTTGGCTTGCTGTGGCCTTGCCGAGAATCTGCTGCAGGGTGAGCACGTCGTAGACAGGCAGCGCAGGATCGAGCGCGGCCACCTGTTGCTGAATGGGAATTGAGAGCGCGAGCGGGTCCGCGACTGTCCGTGCAACGATGGTCGCGTCGCTGGCCTGGTCAGGAGTCCCGGAAAGGATGGGGAAGTACATCGTGGCCTTGACGGGGTCAGTGACGCTCCAGAGAGTGTCGCCAACAACGCCGACTATCTCGTAGTTCTCAGGTTTTCCGTTCCAGGCCACGTTGATGTGTTTGCCGAGCGGGCTCTCTCCGGAGAAGAACTGGTCGGCGAATTTCTTGCTCACGATGATGTAGTGATCGCGGTTGAGCCGCTCCTGATCGGTGAAGAAGCGCCCCTGCAACAGCGGGATCTGCAGAGCGGTGAAATAGCCTGGATCGATGGTGCGTAGAAGCGCGTCGTCCTGCAACCGGAAGCTGCTTGAGGGGCGCTCGGGAATGGTAAAGCTCTCGTCGCTTTCCCAGCCTCCGCCCGGAGGTGTGGAAACGAGTGCGGCGGCGCGCACTCCGGGTAGACGGCGTACCCGTTCAAGCAGCGATTCGTGAAAGGCGATGACTTTCTCACGCGTGTCGTACTGTTTCTCCGGCAAACCGTACTTAATGGTAAGCACGTGGTCCATCACACAGCCCAAATCGGAGGTGCGCAGGTGCAGAAAGCTCTTGAAGAGCAGACCGGCTGAGACGAGCAGGATGACGGTGAGCGCTATCTCTGCGGTAAGCAGGGTTTTGCGAAGCCTGGCGCGGGATACGCTACCGCCGATGGAGCGGGAGGATTCCTGCAGTGCGTTGAAGATGCCAGTACCCGTCGAGGAGATGGCGGGCAGCAGGCCCGCGAGCAGCGCAGTAAGGAAAACCAGGCCGACCGAGAAGACAAGAACGGTCGCGTCCAAATGAATTGCTTCGGCCCGCGGAAGATCTTTCCAGTGGTCTGCCAGCCAGTGGGTGACCATGAACGAGAGAAATAGACCGAGTGTTCCCCCGGCAATGCAGATGAGCAGGCTCTCGATCATCTGCTCGCTGATGAGGGTAAGACGGCTGCCACCCAGGGCACCGCGCACTGCAAACTCCTTGCGCCGGGACGCTCCACGCGCCACCAGCAGGTTGGAGACATTCAGGCAGGCGATCAGCAGCATGCATCCCACCGCCGAGAGCAGCACAATCAGCGGCGTCTTCACATCGCGTACCACGTCGTCGATCATCGGCCGCCAAACAACATCTTCAGCTACCGGCTTCGATGCGTTTGCCAGATGCAGCCGGTACTGCAGCGCGCTCACTTCCCTGATGGCCGCTGCAACGCTTACGCCGGGCCTGAGCCGGGCGATGACGTGGCTTTGATGGTTGTCGTGCATGGCATACGCCTCAGGGGTAAAGGTCTGCGCATATGGCACCCAGAGTTGTATATGCGGATCGGGATAGTTGAACCAGCTCGGCAGTACGCCGATCACTGTGTAGAGATTGGTGTCGAGGCGGATTGGCTTCCCCAGAATGGAGGCATCTCCTGCGAAGCGTCTCTGGAAAAGGCTCCACGTAAGCAGAACAACGTGGCTGGCTTCAGGCTGGTCTTCCTCGGGTGTGAATGTGCGACCCAGAGCAAGTTGCGTTCCTAATACTGACAAGAGGTTCCAGGAACCTCCGGCAGCCTCGACAACCTCTGGCAACTCCGCATGTTCGCCCGTCAGATTGAAGCCATAATATCGCCAGGCGGCCATGTCCTCGAAGCCGTGGGTCTGCTGGCGCCAATCACGGAAATCCGCAGCCGAGACAACGTTAAATCCATCGCCGCTTGTTGAATCCCGGAAATGTTCATAGACCATGACCAGCTTGCCGGGGTCGCGGAAGGGCAGTGGTTTAAGCAGCACCGCCCGAACGATAGTGAAGAGCGAAGTGGTGGCGCCGATACCGAGGGCCATGACAATGATCGCGGTGAGTGCGAATCCGGGGGAGCGGGTGAGGGTGCGCGCACCATATCGTATGTCACGCGAGAATTTCTCGAGCCGGCTCCAACTCCAGTGAGAACGTGCCTCATCGCGGAGAAGGGTTGGGTTGCCGAACGCGCGCAGGGCTGCGGAGCGCGCTTCGTCCGGGCTCAATCCATGAGTGATGTATTCTGCGGCCTGCTGCTCCAGGTGAAAATGCAGTTCGTCATCGAGTCTCACGGTTTCGGTTCGACGGCGAAACAACGTCAACATGGCCATGCGGAAACGTTCGAACCAGCGCATCTGAGCCTCCTGCCTGCTTACGTGCCCTCGACAACCAGGTTGATGGCGGTCGAGAGCCGGTTCCAACTTTCCCTTTCCCGTTCCAGCTGTGCGCGTCCCGCAGCAGTAAGCGAGTAGAATTTGGCCTGCCGGCCGCCTTCTGTCTCACTCCATTTGGCACGAATCCATCCTTGCTGCTCCAGTCTGTGGAGCGCGGGATACAGCGATCCCTGCTGCACTTGCAGAACTTCATTCGAAATCTGCTGGATGCGCTTGGCGATGGCCCAACCGTGCTTCGGTTCGAGAGAGATCGTCTTGAGGATGAGCAGGTCAAGAGTGCCCTGCACCAGATCGCTTGGTTTTCCCATACTCAGATTATCTACACTAGTGAATTGCAGATAGTCAACAATTGCCGGACGCGACTCTGTGGAGAAGCTAGCCGAGCGGATTCGATTGTCCAGTTAGCCCAGCAGCCCGAACAATTGCCTAGAAGCTGATCTTCAGAATCTGGCCGTTGTTGCCGACGAACCATCCGGCTTCCGGATTCGCAAAAGCGACCGCCCAGTAACCGCTCACCTGGGGCAGTGTGAACCAGGTTTGTCCTTCATCGGGACTCCAGGCGGCTGCGCCGGAGTCGAAGTTCGGCTGAGTCTCAGTCGTGATCACGACGGTCCGATCGTGTTCATGGCCGAAGCGGTCTTCATTGTTCCAATTATCGTGATGTTCAAGGCCACGCACATAGGCGAGACAGAAAATCGCTCCTGGAATGGGAGGCTTGTTGGTCAGTGTCCATGATTGGCCGCCATCATCGGAGGTTGCGGCCTGGGCAGCGCTGTTCGTGGTCAGGTCGCCGCCACCCACAATGCCATGCCAAGGATCGCGGAACGCCACCGAGAAGCCGCCCGCATTGGCGTTGCTCACGAGCGGAGTGTCATACGCATTCCAGGTGTCGCCGCCGTCGCGAGTCGCCAGGATCCGTGCGATGCTTGAGCCGCCGGTGGTAATCCAGGCGTTTTGCCGTCCTTCTGTAGTGATGCAGGTTCCGCTCGAGGAGAACGAAGCTTCGCCTGACATGGCGGGTGGCATATTGCCGGCGATCGACCGCCAGGTTACGCCATTGGTGGTGCGAATGTCGGGAAATACTCCGTTGACCGAATCGCTGTGCGCGACGCCGCGATCCGGCGTCCAGAACGCGAAGCAGTCATAGAAGGCGTTCACCGTCTTATTCTTAAACTGAATGGTCCAGTGCGCGCCGGCGTCTTCTGTCTTGTAGATGCGAAAATCTCCGGTGTTGTTCCCGATGGACATCAGATAAGCGACCCGGTCGCTCACGCCTTGAACATCGCGGAATTGCAGGCTTTCGGCTCCCGGCACGACCCCGGATTTCCAGGTCGAACCGCCATCGGTCGTAACCACGTACGTACCGCCGGTTCCGGCTGCCCAGACAATTCGGGAGTTCACCGGACTGACGGCAATCAGCAGCTGCGTCGTGCCGCTCTGCTGTGGAGTGAGGGTGGGTTGATGACCTTTCCATGAGTCTTGTGCATACCCGGCAGTAGCGGCGGTGGCAATCAAGAGAATGAGCAGCGGCGAACGCTTTAACATAGACTTCCTCCTGGACCGGCATTGTGGGCCCGGCATTTCGAGCGTGGAGAAGTATAGGAACGCAGCAGAAGCCGCGTCAAATCAGGGACACCTGAGTCTTTAACGGTGCAACGCTCGCCGCAAGGGGAGACAGGCCATTCTTAGTGGAATCGGCGGATCGCGACCACTACTCCCGACTCCGAAGCCCCCTTTTTTTTACGGTTAAGTCCGGTAAAACGCCAGACTCAAGTGCCGTCTACGCGCCTCGCCCAAGAAAGGTGACGCATACGCCGTTGGGGTCAATTGCGGCAAACTCCCTCGTTCCCCAAGGTTTCGTTTGTAAAGGGCCATTCGGATGCACCTTGCCACCTCGTTGTTGATACTCGGCGTACATCACCTCAACGTCTTCGACCACAATTCGTACCATCGTCTGGTCCCCTACGGTTTTCGCCAGTCCGGGATCACTGATTAGAGCAATATGTAGGCTCGCACCCCCACGCGAGATTCCAGCGTAATTCGGCGGAGTGTTATCGCGAAACGTCTCGACAAAGCCGCATACGTTGGTCCACCATTCTAACGATTGAGACGTGTCAGCAGCGGGCAGGATGGGAACAGCAGACTTCACGTTTTCGCTCATGAACCGAGAATAACCCAGGTCTTGCATCCTGTTGCGTGCCTACCGTCACTTGTCCGAGTAGCCGACTTCCATGTAAGTCAAAGTCAAGAGGAAAGCGCGAGGTCTCTGGGCGCGCTCCTGAGAGCGCGCGATTGATCCGATCAGGATGCTGGAAGCGCAATTGTGCCTCTCTGCGAGCTGCAAATTGATACGATGTGTCGGTTAGTGAATACAAAGTATCGCGTGAAAGGAAATCAGTTGAGCCCTTCTCGGAAATCTCCGTTTCTTTTGCTGGTCCTCCTCGGTTTGGCAGTCATTGTTCAGATGAGCCGTGCACAGGAGCAGGCATCAGCTCACCCAATGACGCCTCCTCCGCCGCACGCCAAGCAGATACATCTGAAGCATGTTCTCGTGATTAGCCAGACGAAAGGTTTTGAGCACGACTCAATCCCGGCAGCAATGACTGCCATTTACAACATGGGCCGCGAGAGCGGGTTGTGGGATACGACTCTGCGCACAGACACCGAACTCATCACCAAAAAGGATCTGCAAAGAAATACGAAAAATCTGAACTACTTCGATGTACTGATCTTTGCCAGCACAACCGGCGAACTCGATCTGGACGCAAGCCAGAAGCAGGACATGATGTCGTTTATCAAAGACGATGGCAAAGGCTTCGTGGGAATCCACGCGGCGCTGGATACGAATTACACCTGGCCGGAATATGGAGAGATGATTGGCGGCTGGTTTGATGAGCATCCCTGGAGAACCTTCAATGCGCCGATCATCACTGAGGATCCGGACTTTCCCGCAGTTCGCCACTTTCCGAAACAGTTCGTGAAGTACGACGAAATCTACCAGCCAAAGGATTGGTCGCGCGGCAATGTGAACGTGCTGCTCAGTTTGGACCCGACAAAGCTCGACTACGCGAACAATCCCCGCATCCATCGCACCGATCATGATTTTCCCGTGGCCTGGAGCAAGATGTATGGCAAGGGCCGCGTCTTCTATTCCACGCTCGGCCACACGGAGGAATCGTGGGAAGATCCGGACATTCGCAAGATGTACTTTGAAGCGATCAAGTGGGCGCTGGGTATGACCGAAGGAAGCACTTCATCTCACGCACGGCCGGCCGGGTCGGCTCCCAATCAATGAGTCCGGAAGAAAGTACCCTATGAAGAGACTTGGAATGGGCTTAATTGGCCCCGGATTCGTTGCCGCGCACCACATTGACGCGGTCCGGCGTCTTGGCGATATAGACGTAGTCGCCATCGCTGGATCGTCAAAGGAATCGGCTGATAAAAAAGCGCGTGAGTACAAGGTCGAACGCGCATATGACGACTTTCATGCGTTGATCGCAGACCCCGATGTGCAGGTAATCCACAACACGACCCCCAATTACCTGCATCTGCCTGTCATCATGTCAGTCCTGGCTGCCGGCAAGCATGTCATCTCCGACAAACCCCTGGCCATGAATCCAGAAGAAGGCCGCACGATGCGCGATGCTGCCGTCGCGGCAAAGGTCGCTCACGTCGTCACCTTTAACTATCGCGGGAATCCGCTGGTTCAGCAGGCTCGCAGCATGATTGCAAGAGGAGAGACGCAAGACTTGACCTTTGTCCATGGCCATTATCTTCAGGACTGGATGACAGACCCTAACGTCTACTCCTGGAGGTCCGATCCGGCGAAAGGTGGCGTGAGTTCCGCGCTCGGTGACATTGGTTCCCACTGGTGTGATCTCGCAGAGCATGTCTCCGGGTTGAAGATAACTGCGGTGTTGGCCGACCTCACTACGGTCATCCCTACCCGCTATTCGTCCGGTTCATCTACAGAGGCGTTTTCGAGCAGAAGCGCGGGCGAACGAACAGCGGTGAGGGTGCAATCGGAAGACCTGGCCAGTGTGCTCCTCCGATTCGAGAATGGCGCGAAAGGCTGTTTCTCTGTAGGCCAGGTATTGCCGGGCCACAAGAACGATCTCGAACTCGAGGTAAACGGACGAGCCTGTTCCCTGAAGTGGCGACAGGAAGAGCAGAATGAGCTTTGGCTCGGCTACCACAACCAGCCGAATGCCGTAATGGCGAAAGACCCTTCGCTGGTGTCGCCCG
>DATAQX010000516.1:0-6202 GCA_036264455.1 Silvibacterium sp.
GTCCCAGTAGTTCACGGAGATGTTCTTGTGTGGGGTGGACCGGCACGATTGAGGTATCACGGCGTGATGCCGCTCAAGGACGGGGTTCATCCTTCAACGGGCAGATACCGCTTCAATCTCACATTCCGCAAGGCAGCGTAACGGCGATTGCAAAGCAAGATACCGAGTGTTCTGCGCAAATTATGAAGCTAGGTTTAAAGAGCGGCTTGAGGGGGGCCAATTGAAAAGCACCCGCAGACGGATAGATCTGCGAGTGCCAGTGAGAAGCGGTGCCCTCCCCCGAGGACCACTCCATTGAGGAGAACAGTACGCGGTGAACTGGGTGTTGAATATCCCTCGAAGGTGGCAGCTGGCGGCCGAACTTAGTGGTGTTTCGAACTAGCCTGTAAAGGTGATTTGGCAATCCCTACAGCGCCATGGGTATACACCAATGAGATTGAGGACATACCGTTGCAAGAATACGTGGCGGTGTTGCCGCTCAAGTGGTTGACCGCATCTTCGGCAGGTCACCATGGACGATGCACCTCATTGGTTGATACAGCATAATGCTGCTAAGTCATCAACGTAGGCTATCTTTGGGGTGGATGCCTCGACAGACAGTCCAAGGGGGAGAAAATGCAAGTGATGGGGCTTGAATGGCACGCCTGAGAGCTGCTCTACTTCTGATGACCATGGCTTCCGGATGTGCATTCGCACAACGCCATGGTGGCTCGGCCGCCCCAGCTGCTCAGAAACAGCCAAATCCGATCCTGTCCATTAACGCCATGCCGGTAAAGACCTGGATTTACTTTCAGCTCTCGACTCTGCTCAAGATGGATCGGACTGCAGTAGACATAGTAGACCCAAAGACAAACCTCAAGAACGTATATGAAGGGGGTGCCTTTGAAAGAACTCGTCTCTGGCATACATCGGTATCAGCTTGAAATCTATCGAGACCGGCGCGCACTGAGTGGAAAAGTTACTTATTCAATCGTCACAGCAAACGGTTGATCAGTACTTGTGCCCTGACTGACGACCAAAATGTTATTCCGAAAGATATCAGCTTCGATCACTGCCAGTCGCTCTTGGCCGCCCGGCACGTTTACGACGTAGGAAGTAGGCAATCCGCAGGGGTTCGACGCTGGACCGATACAAAAGCCAAGATCGTATGCTCCGGCTGCTGGCGCAGAAAACTTAAACTTCAGTATGCCCCCAGGTCCACCCTCTCCATTCGCCTCAAGAATCACAATGGTTGATCCAGCCGGAACCGTGCCGTTCAGCGTGATGCTCATACTTTCCCGCTCCTGTTAGGGCACGATTATATGTCCCGCCAGTGGAAATGCCCGAGCACTGTGATCCAACAATCATTTCTTTCTGGAACTCGCCGAAATGATTACTGATTCGTAAACGTGCTCATGCAGGCTGAAGCACTTCGAGAGGGCGATCCGCGAAGGGTTTTGGCAAAAATAAAAAAGCACCCGCAGTCGGATAGATCCGCGAGCGCCAGGCGCGCACTTTCCCGGCGACCAAATAGCCGGGGCTTCTTTGCAGTGGTGCGCTTCCCCGAAAGTGCTGTAGAAAACGCTGGTTGAGCGACGGTACAAAAGGCCTTGTAAGCCCTGTGTTTTAGCACCATTGAGAACAATTGGGGTAAATCTAGGTAATAGACATCAAGAGGTCATCTCCTGGCTTGGCGGCTACACAGTAATGTTACCCACAAACGTAATGTTATCCAGAGACGGCGTTGTGGGAAATGACGAGCAGGGTTGCGGCCGAGTGGTCGCTAAAACGAAAGTAGGACTCGGCCGTAGGTCGCCATTTCGGACACATGAACCCGGATCCACATCTGTACGAGATGCCCGTTTCACAGCAACTTGAATTTATCCCTACTGAGCTCAGTTCATGAGGCCAGCACATTTTTCGGCAGCAGGCGATTAGATAAGAAACACCCCATCGAAAAAATTCTTCCTAACCGCAAGCTCACGATCCTGTCTAATGCGCTGAATGGGGAACGACGACCACGCGCTCATCCGGGCCGTCCTTGCCGGAGACAAAGACGCCTACGGCCCGCTCGTAGCACGCCACAGCCAAAGTGTCTTTCGTATCGCCTTCCGCATTACAGAAAATGAGGCCGACGCGGAGGAGGTCGTGCAGGAAACCTTCCTCCGAAGCTATCGCAAGCTCGAAGACTTCGATGCTCGAGCGAACTTTCGAACCTGGATTTACCGGATCGCTATGAACTGCGCACTCGATGTTTTAAACAGGCAAAAGAGCCAGGCGGGGGTGCCTATTGCTGAGGAATATGGCGGTGAACAGGCGGCTGTCCAACTCGCAGATCGCGCAGCCGGGCCAGACCAGCTCCTGCTAAGTCAGGAGATCGAAGCACGGAGACATGTAGCCATGGAGAAGTTAACGCCAACCGAACGTGTTGCCTTTGTGCTGCGCCACATAGAGGACCGATCGACGGAGGAGATAGCGATAGCACTTGGGATCGCACCGAACTCTGCGAAGCAAGCAGTCTTTCGCGCAGTACAAAAATTACGGCAATCGCTCGCGCCACTCTGGGTGAAGTCATGAAGCACTTAACAGAAGAAGAAATGATCGAGCACTACTACTCCGAAGATTTCTACAGGGCTGAGGCCGAGACACATCTTCAAGCCTGCAAGCAATGTGCGCTTGCATATGAAGAACTCGGGAAGTTCCTCGGCAGTGTTCGCGCTCCTGAGCCCCCGGAGCGAAGTTCAGAGTATGGAGTACAAGTATGGCAGTCCATCCAGGGATCGTTGCGGCCTTATCAACTAAAGAGAAAGCGCATCTATTTCCGGTTGCCCCAGTTTGCATATGCGGCCGCTTGCCTGCTCCTTCTAGCGGGAGCATTCCTGGCCGGAAGAATATGGGAGCATGCACATACCAAGCCGTCTCTGGCAAGCGCGCCGCAACAATCGAAGGAACGTGTAGTTCTTTTCGTCCTCGATAATCACCTCGATCGGTCGGAGCGGCTGCTCGTTCAGCTCAATCACGCCGGGGCCGAGGAAGAGGTAGATCTACCGTTACAGGCAGAAGCACGCCAACTGCTTACCGACAATCGGCTGTATCGCCAGAGCGCCGCGCAGACCAACGATCCTTTGCTCGCTGCCGCACTTGATCATCTCGAACGCGTGCTCGTTGAGGTTGCAAACTCGCCAGATGAGTTGAATAGAGCTGACATAGCACGCATCGAGAAGGAAATGAACACGCAGGGCCTGCTCTTCCAGATTCGTGTTCTTCGTACAAAGGTTTCTGAACGCCAGACAAATGCTCAAGCTGTCCGAAAAGGAGCAACTCTCTAAATGAAAACAAAGCAATGGTTTTGTATAGCTGGAATTTGCGGTGCCTTGTCGCTCTCGGTTCCATCCGCCGCGGGGCTGATCTTCCAGCCCACGGAATCCGACGCATTGGCAACAACCACACGCGAAGACCAGCTCTATTCCGACGCAACACGCGCGATCAATGAGAGCCGCTGGTCGGATGCCGAGTCGCTGCTTGATCAGGTCATCGATCAGCATGGCCGTCGCGCCGATGGAGCGCTCTACTGGAAGGCATATGTAGAAAACAAGCAGGGCCGCTCTTCCGATGCCTTGAAAACCTGCTCCGGCCTTCGTCAGTCCTACCCGAAGAGCAATTGGCTCAAAGAATGCAATGCTCTGGAGATCGAGATTCGAAGCAAAAGCGGAAGTCCGGTTCAGCCTCAATCGGAGCAGGATGAAGATCTCAAGCTACTCGCGTTGAATTCACTCATGCAGAGTGGAAACGCCAATGCATTGCCGATTCTCCAGCAGATACTCGAGGGACAGCAGTCCGACCGCGTGAAAGAGCGCGCCCTCTTTGTTCTCGCTCAGGATCAGTCCAAACCGGCACAGGATCTCCTGGGGCAGATCGTTCGTGGGGAAAAAGATCCCAATTTACAGATCAAAGCCATTCGTTTGCTTGCGGTCACCAAGGGAAGCCAGACCGCCACCACGCTTGCGGATATCTACAGTAAGTCAAGCAATTTATCCGTCAAGAAAGCTGTTTTGGACTCCTACCTCGTTATGGGAGCTCCCGATAAGTTAGCGCAGGTGGCGCAGCACGAATCAGATCCAGAATTGATGCGACACGCCATTTCCGAACTCGGCGCAATGGGATCTGTCTCACAGCTATCGAGCATGTATCAGGCGACCACCAGCAAAGATACGAAGGTCGCGATCATCAATGCACTTGTTGCTGCCGGCGGCAAAGGAGCGGATGCACTCAGCGCTATTGCGTCATCTGAACAGGACCCCGATCTCCGCCGCAAGGCGATCCGCAATATGGGAGCAGCCGGTGGTTCTTCCACAATTCCAACGCTGTTGTCGATTTATTCCAAAAGTACAGATGAAGAAACAAAAAGAGCTGTTCTCGACGCGCTGTTTGTTGCCGGAGACGCACATGATCTCGTCGCCCTTGCACACTCTGAGAAGGATCCTTCCGCAAAAAGGGATATCGTCGGAAAGCTCGCTGTGATGCACAACAAGGAAGCGACCGACTACATGATGGAAGTTCTCAACAAATAAGGAGCAGCCATGAAGAGGCATCTAGTTGCAATCGTCATCTGCGCATCCACGGTTGCATTGATAGCGCAGCAACCCAAGGTTAGCAATACTCAGTTCACCATTGAATCAACAGGAGGAACCCTCACCGCAACGGTGGATCGATTTCGCCGCTCGACTGAACAGCTCTGGCTTGGATATGAAGTGCCGGCTCTTTCACAATCACATCTATCTACGTGTTCGAACTGGTCTGATACATCACAGATGGACGATGGATGTTGCGGTGAATATCGATTGGAAGAGAACAACTACAGCATGAACCGCGGCGATAAAACGCCGGCAATTCAAAATATCTACGTCCTTCTTCGCTTCGAGCATGGTCAACTCATCAAGATCCGCCCGGTGATGGCTGGCTGCCACCTCGATGCAGGCGGCGTCGCTTTCACATGGCTTACCGGGGTCCAGCCAGAAGAGAGCATATCCTTCCTCGCGCAACTTGCCACTAAAGCATCCGAATCAGATCACTCCAGAATCGTCGATGGAGCCCTTTTGTCGATTAGCTATCATGCAACGTCAGCGGCCACCCAATCGCTCTCCCAAATCGCATCGTCTGCCGCGCCCATGCATACGCGCGAACAGGCGGCCTTCTGGCTTGGAGTCCAACGCGGACATGAAGGCTTTCTTGCCTTGCAGTCGTTGGAAAGCAAAAGCACCGATGCAGGTTTTAGAGAGAAGCTCCCTTTCGATTTCTCACAAAATTCCGATCCCGCGGCGGAAGACGAACTGCTTCACATGGCCAAGTTCGACACCGATACTAAGGTTCGCGAGCAAGCGCTTTTCTGGTTAGCGCAGAAAGCCGGCAAGAAGGCAACGGCGGCACTCACGGATGCTATTCAGAACGATCCCGAAACAGATGTAAAGAAGAAGGCAGTCTTTGCTCTCAGCCAATTGCCAAAGGACGAAAGCGTCCCCCAATTGATTCACGTCGCAGATACGAATTCCAATCCCGTGATTCGCAAAGAGGCCTTTTTCTGGCTCGGGCAATCCCAGGACCCACGTGCTTTAGCTTACCTGGAACAGGTGCTGAAACGGTAAGCTGATGACCAATCAATTGTTCGGAGTTAAGCCATGGGATCTGGTGTCAAGGGCGGAGTAAAAGCAGGCCACTGTGGCGAAGTAAAAGTAGGCCAGTCGATGGGGATGAAGTTGTTGAGTATGTCGGGGGGAAGGGCCTCTGGAGCGTAGCGGAAGAGGACCTTCTCCCCGAGGCGCGTTCGGAGGGGGTTGGTTTTAGGAGCCGCGTTTGCGGCCGCTTTGCTTGAGGCGATAGCTGTCGCCGTTCATCTCCAGGATGTGAACGTGATGGGTGAGCCGGTCGAGCAGGGCGCCGGGGAGACGTTCCGAGCCGAGGACCTCGGTCCATTCCTGGAACGGCAGGTTCGATGTCACCATGGTTGAGCCTCGTTCACGTTCAGTTCTTCCCAACTGCCCGCACGTGGAATCGGAACCATAAAGTTCCGCCGCGAGTAGCCAACCAATCCTTCGACCTTGCCCTTGTCGTTGCCCTTGGCCTGGCGGCCGAACTTATCGGCGAACAGATAGTAACTCTGCAACTCGGAGAAGGCCCGCGTCCGCTGCCGCTCCTCGCCACCCAGAATCCGAGCCACCGCGATCGT
>DATAQX010000598.1:0-4690 GCA_036264455.1 Silvibacterium sp.
CTCGCCTACAAGTTGTCTTTTTACGACCCTCCGCAGGCTTCATCTCGTCACATGCCTGCTGCTAAGCTGCTTTCGAGTCGCGAGCGTCCGAAAACGGCTATGGTTGAGTTTCAGGAATCTTCCAGCATCGCCTTTCCGCTCACAATTTGCGTGCTTTTTGCAGTGCTTCTGCCTTTACTGACGGCGAAAGCGCAGCCTCATGGACGTTGCTTCGCGTTAGCGTGACCGGCGAGTTAGCGAAGCAGGCGGATCTGGCGATGCAGCTCGCCCAAACCCGCTACAAACTTAGGCTGAGCTCAATTGTGGAGCTTAGCCAGGCACAAACTCCAGCAGATTGAAGCGCAGATATCCAGCACTAACGCCGCCTACCAATACCGCCTTGCGCTGGCCACGTTGGAGTACGAGACAGGAACTCAGCCTTGATACTCGGCGTCAGCTTGTAACCGACGTAATACTTTCCAGATATTGAGGCTGATACGCGCGTCTTCGTTGAAAGCGATGAAGATAGAGGTAGATGACCGGTGTGACATAAAGGGTCAGCGATTGAGAAAGCAGGAGACCTCCGACCACGGCTATGCCAAGTGGGCGACGTGCTTCACCGCCTACACCGCCGCCGAAGGCAATCGGGATGGCTCCGAGGAGCGCGGCCATGGTGGTCATCATGATTGGACGAAAGCGCTGGAGACAGCCTTGATAAATCGCATCCTCGGGCCGCAAGCCCGCCTTGCGTTCAGCGTCGAGCGCGAAATCGACAATCATGATGGCATTCTTCTTTACGATGCCGATCAACAAGATCACACCCAAAAACGAATAGAGGTTGAGGTCTTCACCAAACAGCAGAAGAGTGAGGAGCGCACCGATGGCTGCCGGCGGCAGGCCGGAGAGGATGGTGATGGGATGGATGAAGCTCTCGTAAAGCACTCCCAGGACGAGATAGATCACCATCACTGCGATAACAAGAAGAAGCCCGAGACCTTTGAGCGAGCTCTGAAACTG
The DNA here is from genome assembly GCA_036264455.1 of Silvibacterium sp. Taxonomy (GTDB): domain Bacteria; phylum Acidobacteriota; class Terriglobia; order Terriglobales; family Acidobacteriaceae; genus Silvibacterium. The sequence goes on from DATAQX010000598.1 coordinate 997, forward strand.
AGCGGCAGTTCCCCGGAAAGAGAAGGTCAATGTCGCCGGCATATCGATCTCTTCCGCTGCCCTACGGACAATCTGTGTGGCAGCGTCGAGTGAAATCCCCGACTTCAGATCGAAATGGAATGTCACGGCAGGAAATTGGCCAACGTGGTTGGCGGTCAGCGGAGCTACCGTCTGAGTAAGCGTCGTGACTGCGGAGAGAGGAACCAGCCGGCCCGTATTCGACCTGATGTACAAGTCTCCCAGAGCAGCCGGATCACGCTGGTACTGTGGCGCGACTTCCAGTACAACGTCATAGCGCTGAGACGCCACCATAATTGTGTTCGCACGCCGGTTTCCATAGGCATCGTAAAGGGTATTGGCAATTTTCTCCGGGTCAACGTTCAGCGACATGGCCAGGTCTCGTCGTATGTCTACGTTGACTCGCGGCGCGCTCATCTGCAAGTCGGTGGACACATTTGCCAACTCCGGCAAGGATTGCAGCTTCGCCTTCAGCCTGGGCGCCCATCGATATAGTTCATCAGCATCAGGCCCTTCCAACGCTGCAGAATATTGAGAGCGGCCTTCGTCCTCACCGAGACTCACAAAGTCTCCCTGTCGGAGATACACATTCAGGCCTGGTATATCCTTCAGTCGCTTCTGCAGGTCAGAAATGATGATTCTTACGTTGGGGCGGCGCTTCTCCTGAACGAGATTGATCCAGAACCAGCCTGAATTCTGAGATTCGACACCGGACAGGTTGCTTTCCATCCAGGGAATGGTCGCAAGAACCTTGTTCACCTCCTGGCCGTAAGCAATCATCCGGTCGAAGGAATTGTCCTGCGAGGCCTCCAGGCTTCCGGAGAAGTAAGGCACGTCCACCTTTGGCATAAAGCTTTTCGGCATGACAATGAAGAGGTAGACGGTCAGCACTGTCATTGCGATGCTGACAACGATGGTGGCGCGCCGGTGCCGCAATACTGCGTCCAGCGAGCGCTTATATGTGTTCTGCGTCGCGGCATAAAGTCTCTCCGAATGCCTGCGGAACCAGTTATCCGCCTGCTCCCGCGAGCTTAGGAAGCGGCTGCAAAGCATTGGAGTCAGCGTCAATGCGGTCAGGCCAGAGAGCAGTATCGACACCGAGATCGTGATTGCAAACTCACGAAGCAGCCGCCCGAGTATTCCGTTAAGAAAGACTATCGGCAGAAAGACAGCGACAAGGGAGACTGTCATCGAAACGATCGTGAAGCCCACTTCGCTCGCGCCGTCGAGCGCAGCCTGCAGCCGCGCCTTGCCCATCTCACGATGACGCACAATGTTCTCAATCATGACGATGGCGTCGTCCACGATGAAGCCAACTGAGAGGGTTATGGCCATCATCGAAAACATATCCACCGAATAGTTGAGCAGGCGCATCGCGATGAACGAGCCGAGGATAGAAATGGGAATAGTGGCACTCGCAACGATGGTTGAAGACATCGTGCCAAGAAACGCAAATATAACCAGCACGACCAGGCTGATGGTCAGAATAAGAGTCCGGTTGACTTCAGCGATGGAGTCGCGAATCGTATCGGCGTTGTCTGCAACTTTTCCGAATGAAACCCCGGGCGGCATAGAGTCCCGCAGGGAAAGAATTACGGCCTTGACCTGATCGGCAACTTGCACTGTGTTCGCGCCAGGCTGTTTTCTGACGGCGAGGATAATGCTGCGCCGGCCGTTGATCCAGAACATGCGCTTGTTGTTGCTCGAGCTGTTGAGTACGGTCGCAACCTGATTGAGCCGCAAGGGAACGCCATCTCTATAGGCAACAACCAGCTGCGAAAACTGGTCCGCGGAGATGAGCTGACTATTGGCCTGAAGTGAATAGTCGCGTGCGTCGCCATAGAGAGTGCCGGTAGGAAGGTTGGCGCTGTTGCTGGTCAGCGCGGCTCGAACCTGCTCGAGATCGAGACCGTATGCTGCCAGTCTTGCGGGATCGGCCTGGATCCGAATTGCCGGATCTTCCGGGCCATACACCTGCACCTGTGAGACGCCGTTTACCATTGCGATCCGCTTCGCAAAGACTTGATTGGCATATTTCGCAAAGTCTTCGAAGGCTATCGTCTTTGAAGACATTTCGATCCAGATGATCGGGTCTTCCGCCGGATTCACCTTGGAATAGGAAGGCGGCGAGGGCATGTTTGCGGGCAAGGCACCTGCTGCGCGTGAGATGGCGGCCTGCACATCCTGCGCGGCTGCGTCCACACTGCGATTCAGATTGAATTGCAGCGTGATGTTCGTCGTTCCCATCGAGCTTGAGGACGTCATGTTTTCGATGCCGGGAATCGTCGAGAACTCGCTCTCAAGCGGCGTAGCGACGGTTGATGCCATAGTGTCGGGGTTCGCTCCAGGAAACGCAGCGGACACGCGGATAGTTGGATACTCGACTTCCGGCAGATTGCTGACTGGCAGAGAAAAATAGCTTAGAAGACCGAAACCGGCGATTGCCGTGATAAACAGCGTCGTCGTAGTAGGGTGACGAATAAAAAAGTCAGTAAATCGCATAGTCGGAAACCTTGCGAGTGCCTCATCCTTGCGGGTGCATCATTCCGGGGGCAGATGGCTGGATACGCGGCATATCCGGCAGCGAAATTCGCGCGCCGGCTGTAAGCCTGAGTTGACCTTCTGTCACGATCATGTCTCCCGGATTGATGCCACTGCCAATGACCGCCAGATCGGGACCGCCAGGCAGCTCATATGTGCGCAGCACAGTCACCGGGGCAACGGTCGCGATTCCTGATCTGACCAGCCAAACGTATTTCCCATCCTGTCCGTTCTGGATGGCGGATTCCGGGACCAGTGTTCTTGCCTTTTCCATTCGCAAGCGAAGACGGGCATTGACAAACTCTCCAGGCCACAGCGCGTTATCTGTATTGGAAAAAACTGCCTTGAGCCGGATCGTTCCGGTGGCCGCGTCGACAGTATTGTCGATGAAAACGAGGCGGCCTTCTATTACAGACCCGTCGCCATTGCTGGCTTCAACTGTCAGTTGCCCGCCGGCATTGAGCCGCTGAACTTCAGACAGATTTTGCTCCGGAATACCGAACACAACCTGGATAGGAGCCAATTGCAGCACGGTGACAAGCGTTGTGTCGTTGTCTCTTACCATGTTGCCGGCCTTCACCAACACCGCGCCAGCACGTCCGGCGATGGGAGCGCCCACGTCGGTGAAGTTCAACTGCAATTGCGTCTGGGCAAGGCGTGCGCGGTCGGCCTTCGTTGCGCCGACAGCTGCCTCAACTGCCGCCTGATCTGAATGAAGCGCTGCACTCGCCGTGTCGCTGGTAGTGACGAGCTGGTTCACACGCTGCCCGGAGATGACGCCGAGCGTCCCGAGCTTTACGGCGACATCCGCCTCGGACTGGCTCTGCTTCTGTGAAGCAGCATCTCGAGCCACAACAGCACGGGCCTGTTGCTCTATCGCAAGGTCGCGCTCCAGTTCGGCCTGCTGCTCCACTGCCTGACGTTCGAGTACATCCCGATCAATCGTAAACAGCAACTGGCCTTTGGCCACGTTCTGTCCTTCCTCAAAGTTGACACGCTTGATTTGTCCCGCAATCCGCGATTTCACCTCCACGCTGGCGATCGCCTCGACATTTCCAACGGCGGAGATTTCCAGGGGAACATCCTGGGACACAGCGAGGACCGCGCGAACCGGAACAGCGTCTGTCGCCGCGAC
>DATAQX010000003.1:0-7006 GCA_036264455.1 Silvibacterium sp.
GATGTGCCGGACTGGCAGAATGAGAACCAGTCCGCGGCCCGTGTCTTTGGAGACCAATGGCTGAGCCAGCAGCGCAGCGCCGTATTGATGGTTCCGAGCATCGTGACCAGGGGAATCGAACACAACGTTCTGATCAATCCCAAGCACCCTGACTATGCCGGAATCAGCACCTCCGAACCTCAGGACGTGATCTGGGACGAGAGACTTTTCCGGCACTAATGGCGACGTATATTCAATCTATGAACGCCTTCGTTCTCGCCGGTGGCCGGAGCACCCGCATGGGCCGCTACAAAGCCCTAATCGAGTTCCGCGGCCGCCCGCTCATCGAACACGCGCTCGACAAACTCCGCGCCCTCGGTTTTGCGCCCCGCATTGCCGGATCTCGCGAAGATCTCTCCGCTTTCGCACCTGTCATTCCCGATAACTACGGGCCCGATAACTACACAGCACTTGGTCCTCTCGCAGGAATCGAAGCCGCGCTCGCAGCCGGCAATGAAGAATTGAGCTTATTTCTGCCCGTCGATCTGCCCCTATTGCCCGTCGAATTCCTTCGCTGGATGTCTGACCGCGCCATGCAAACCGCGGCGCTGGCGACAATCCCCAGGCTTCAGGGATGGCCACAGCCGCTCTGCGCCGTCTACCACAGAGCTTTGCTGCCCCATGCCCGGGCCGCGCTTGCCGCGTCGGACGCCAAAGTCATGCGCGCCGTTGAGCACGCTGCTGCAGAAACCCATCTCAACATCGATGCCTTCGATATCGAGACCATCGCGTCCTCCCTTTCCCCCGCCTCCGGTTGGGGCGAAGCGTCAGCCGTCCATCGCTGGTTTCAAAATCTCAATACCCCGGCCGATCTCCAAAAAGCAGCTTTGGAGGAATCGCCCTTCATCCACTAAGCTGAGTTAGAGCTTGTTATGAACTTTAGCGCTAAAGTTCATAACAAGCTCTAGGAGCAAGCCCTTGGCCAGCGCCGCCGACCCGCCGAAGTTAGAGATCATCGAAGAGCCCCTGCACCACGCCCTGTCTCATCCCCACGAGCTCGCGGATCACAACGGGGCCGTGCCTTACATCGCTTTTGAAAAGGTTTCCAAATCCTTTGGTGACCTCACAGTGCTTGACGAGGTCAGTTTTCACGTCAATCCCGGCGAAACCCTCTGCATTTTGGGCCGCAGCGGAGTTGGCAAGTCAGTCTCGCTCCAGCAGATCATGGGTTTCCTCAAGCCCGACTCCGGCAAGATCTTCGTCGCCGGCCAGGACATCTGCGGTTACAACGAAGAACAGCTGCAGGCCGTCCGCCGCAAAGTCACTATGGTCTTTCAGAATGGAGCCCTCTTCGATTCGCTCAGCGTTGGCGAAAATGTCGCTTTCCCCCTGCGCGAGCGCCGCGAGCTCGTCGAGGATCAGATTCAGCAGATCGTCAATGGCCTGCTTGAAATGGTCGGCGTCTCCGGCATGACCGACCTGCTGCCTTCTGACCTCTCCACCGGTATGAAGCGTTCCGTAGCCATTGCTCGCGCCTTATCCGCGCAGCCCGAGGCCATTCTCTACGACGAGCCCACCACGATGGTTGACCCGCTCATCGCTAAGCTCCTCGGCGACCTCATCCAGAAGCTCAAGCACCAGCTACGCCTCACAAGCATCGTCGTCACCCACGATATGCGCTTCGCTGAGCGCCTAGCCGACCGCGTACTCTTTCTCCACCAGGCCAAGGCTCATTTCTTCGGCACCATGGAAGAGATGAAGGCCTCCGACGACGAGATCCTGCGTCAGTTCCTCGAGCTCGACGCGCTCGTGCTGCCCAATGCCTGACCCGCGGAGCCATGATGACATACGCGACCCAAGCGGACTTCGTCGGAACCTGGCGCCTCCTCGATTACTCCTTCCTGCACAGCGATGGCGTTGTAGAAAAGCCATGGGGCACCGATCTGCGCGGCTATCTGCTCTATTCCGCTGAGGGCTATATGAGCGGCAACCTCGGTCCCGCCCGCCGCAAGCGCGGAGTCATCGAGCGCATCGACCCCACTGCAGATCCCACTGCCCGCCCGCGCCGCAATCGCCGATATATCGCGTACACCGGCCGCTTCACTGTCGATGGCGATACCATCACGCATCACGTCGAGGCCAGCCTCTTTCCTCTGTGGGTCGACCGTGCTGAGGTCCGCTACTACAGCTTCCAGGGAGACACTCTCACCCTCCGAACCGGCCCCATCAAATCCCGAAAACACACCATCATCGCGCAACTCACCTGGGAGCGCGTTCGATAAATCGTGCTAGGGGTCTCGGTCGAACTGACCTTGATGGCGCGTTTATTGGGTCAGGACGGCGGAGCCGTCGGTGTAAGTGTCCACGTAAGGATCTTCTGCGACGAGGTTTTCCCGCCAGTGCCGCCGGTAAAGCCGACATAGGCCGTATTTCCGCCTGCCACGGCCGGGATATTAATCGCCCAGCTCGTCGAGTATGTCGCCTGCGTCAATGTATCGGTGATGGTCATGGCCAGATTAGTACCGTCGTATACCAGCTGCACAGCCATCGTGTCGCCGCTGTGCAGATTAATGCCCGTCGAACTCAAATCGATGGCAGGAACCGTAGGAATCGCGCCGTTCGTATAAAGGCCCGTTGAGTCCACACCTTCGCCCGAGTTATTGTACAGATCGAACTTCACCGCCACGCTTGTTGGAATACCCTGGTACCCCAACCCAGCCCCAGTGCTCCCCACCGCTGTCGTGCCTTTGTTCTGGATTGCGAAGGTGAACCCATCCGCCGTTGCGTTTGTCAGCTGGAATGTAAAGTTCGTAGTGAACGACTGCACATTCACTGGCGTCATGAACCATGACGTACCTGCCTGATTTGAACCGCCATTGGTCAGCTGCAGGCTCGAACCGCTCAGCTGAGCACTGCCGTTCAAAGCCATCTGGCCTGACGAAGCTGCAAAACCCCCGCCAAAATTGATGCCATTCGACTGAATCGTATACGTTGCCGTGGCCACCGCACTGTTCGTATAGCCGCTGGCTACCGCAATCGCCTCCAGGGTCTCCGTCGATGACACGGCAATCGCCGTGCCCGTGTATTGCGTCGACGACGTGGTCGGTGTCGTCCCGTTGGTCGTGTAATAGATCGTCGCGCTCGAGGAACTATCGCTGATCGTCACCGACTGCGCTGTCGAGTAGGTTCCCGCCGCCACACTGAAGGTCGGCGTCGGCAGCACGGGAGTGGAAGTGATAGTGTAGGCTGCCGTCGCCACCGGACTATTGGTATACCCGCTCAATACCGCAATCGCGTTGAGCGTTTCGTTCGATGCCACAGTCACAGGGCCCGTGTACAGCGTGGAGGATGTGGTCGGCGTTGAGCCATCCGTCGTGTAGTAGATGGTGTTGGTTGAGATGTCACTGATGGTCACTGACTGCGTCGTCGAGTAAGTCCCGGCAATCGGACTGAAGGTCGGCTTGGCCAGCGTTGGATGGATGGTGTAGGTCGCCGTGGCAACCGCGCTGTTCGTATAGCCGCTGGCAATCGCTATCGCGTTGAGGGTAAACGTTCCACTCGTGTTAAACACGACTGGCGCCGTGTACTTCGTCGACGATGAGGTCGGCGTCGTGCCATTCGTCGTGTAGTAAATTGTCGCACTCGACGAGCTGTCGCTGATGGTCACCGTAGCGTTTGTGTAGGTCCCGGACGGGAGAGAGAAGGTCGGAGTAGGCAGTACGGAGCTAATGGTGTAGGCCGCCGTTGCGACTGCACTATTGGTGTAGCCCGTGGCCACTGCAATCGCCTCCAGCGTCTCCGTCGATGACACCGTAATCGCCGTGCCCGTGTATTTCGTCGACGACGTGGTCGGCGTTGTGCCGTTGGTCGTGTAGTAGATCGTCGCGCTCGAGAAACTATCGCTGATGGTAACGGTTTGCGCCGTCGCATAGGTTCCTGCCGCCACGCTGAAGGTTGGTGTCGGCAGCGCAGCCGGACCGGGTGTAAATGTCCATGCAAGGATCTCCTGCGACGAGGATTTCCCGCCAGTGCCTCCGGTAAAGCCAACGTAGGCTGTGTTTCCACCTGCCACGGCCGGGATATTAATCGCCCACCTTGTCGAGTATGTCGCCAGGGTCACTGTATCGGTGATGGTCATCGTGAGATTGGTACCGTCATACACCAGCTGCACGGCCATGATGTCGCCGCTATGCAGGGAAATGCCCGTCGAGCTCAAATTGATCGCCGGCACTGTCGGCTCGGCGCCGCCGGTATATAAGCCGGTCGAATCCGGACCCTCGCCCGCGTTGTTGTACAGATCGAACTTCACCGCCACGCTTGTTGGAATACCCTGATACCCCAAGCCCGCCCCAGAGCTCCCCACCGCAGTCGTGCCTTTGTTCTGGATTGCGAAGGTGAACCCATCCGCCGTTGCGTTTGTCAGCTGGAATGTAAAGTTCGTAGTGAACGACTGCACGTTCACTGGCGTCACGAACCATGACGTGCCTGCCTGACTTGAACCGCCATTGGTCAACTGCAAGCGGGAACCGTCTAAATCCGTGCTGCCGTTCAGGAGCATCAACCCCTGCGAATTGGCAAAGCCCTGGGGAAAGCTGATTCCATTACCCGCTGTCTGAAGGATGTAGTTTGCGCTGGCCACTGGGCTGTTGGTATAGCCCGTGGCTATGGCAATCGCCTCCAGAGTCTCTGTCGAACTGACGGCAATGGCTGTACCAGTGTATTTGGTCGAGGATGCGGTCGGGTTCGTGCCGTCGGTAGTGTAGTAGATCGTCGCGCCCGAGGTACTGTCACTGATGGCCACCGACTGCGGCGTCGTGTAGGTCCCGGCCGGCACGCTGAAGGTCGGCTCGCTCACTTGCGGCGCAGTGTCTGTGTATGTCGCCGAAGTCACCTGGCTGGCGAGATAGCCGGTCGCGCTGGCGATCGCCTTGATAGTCTCGGTCGCGCTGACCTGGATGGTGCCCGTGTACCTGGTCGAATACGCGGTCGGCGTTGTGCCGTCCGTAGTGTAGTAGATTGCCGCACCCGGGGTGCTATCGGTCATCGATACTGAAACGCTGCCGTTAAAACTCTCTGTGCCAGGTGTCAGGACCGGCGCCGCGGCCCATTGCGCTCCGGCCAGCAGTCCATAAGCACTTATCTGGGTTGCCGTACCCACATATACTTTTCCATTCGCAATCGTCGGCACCGTGAACTTAACGGCCGGACCCGGGGCGTCCCGTGAGGCGTTCGTGGTGCTGGAATATAAGGTTGCGGCTACGTTGCTCGCATTGTGTGCCGCCAGCACCCCTGAGCCTCTGGTTGAGTACGCTGACGCATCGATGGTCCACACGATGCCTTGAGTGGCTCCGTTCGCGGAGATGGAAGGAGTGATGCCCGGCCAGCGATACGTCTCCGCGGATTTCGTCGTAGTCGCGGAAAGACTGCCATTCACCAGTGGGATGGCGGTGAGAGGCTCTGCTTGTCCCGCGTAATAGACCATTCCGTTCCAATAGGCGGGGCTGCTCCAGGTACCTCCAGTGGCTATGCTGGTGGTTTCCTGCACGATATTGTCCGTGGAGTTATAACCGCCCATACCGTCCCGGTTCACCAGATAGGTAACTCCACCCTTGCCCGTCTGAACAAGCAGGTCCGGATAGCTGCCGCTGGCCTGAGTGGGCAGTACAAGCACGCCTCCCGAAGCTACATCATGATCCCCCGCATCCAGAGCTGCCTGATTCGATGGAGTGAACTCATCCTTTACCGTTGGAACCCCGTTGGTCAGATCCAGATTCAAGATGCTGTCGCCATAATCCATCGTGTTGCTATAAGGAGAAGTCGCCGTGTAGTCGCCGTTTCCGGTAGCCACAAACATGCGGCCGTAGGGTTGGGTCGCTGGATTCAACTGATCGGCCGCGAGACCCGCGCCGGCCATCCAGATGCCACCCCCAACCCCATTCGGCGTTGAAACGAAAACTCCGGTCTGCGCCAGAGTGCTGGCGTTATAACCCAGAATCCAGCCATGCCACGGACCATTATCGCCGTGGGACCCAAAGCCGATATATACGATCCCGTTCAGCAGCAGCAACCCCGGCCTCTGGTTCTCCCACATCGGATCAAATGTGAGCTGACCACTCACGCTCCCATTTCCCGTTCCAGCGACGGTGGCCGTAATCACTACCGGGCCATTGAACTTTTCGTTGCCCGTGGCTACATCCAACGCGTGCAACCGTTGCACGGCATTCCCGCCTTCAAGACTTTTGCTGACCACATAAAGCGTGTTGGTCGATGGGTCGATCACCGGAGTGCCGGTGATTCCTACAACCGGCAAGATATCCGGACAAAGTTCGGATGCCGGAAACGCGATCGCCCCTGCCGCGGCACCATGGGCCGCGGTCAAAAGCGATGCCTGCCACAACGGATTCGCATTCGCGCCGCCGTTGGTGTCCGCGTCAAACGCATACATGCTGTCATTCTCCGTCGCCACAAAGACTACGTTGTGCTGCTGACCCGCTATCGTGATATTGGAGAGATAAAGCGGTTGAGCATAGATCAACCCGTCGACCGGCTGCGAGAAGAGCCTGCCGAATTGCGTCGCGTTCACGTTCGAGGTGGTCAGCATGGTTTCGTTGAGATTCTGACCGGTGCGCCCGATGTCGTTGTGATAGGTAGTGACATTGGTCTGCGCGCCGCAGATCAAAACGTTCAGACCGCACAGAAAGATAAGTGAAGGAATGATGAACCGGAAGTTGCACCTGTGGGTGCGATCAGTCGGGAACTGAAGAGCATTTTGTATGATCGCTGAGAAACTCATCAACAGTTCCTCTCATTCTGGGCGGGATGCCGCCCAACGCCATCGAGACGGCAGGCTCACTTGCCAGTCTGCGCAAATTGATTAGCGTTAAAAAGGGGGAACTTGTCGGAATTTAGTCCATAGTAACTCGGATCTACATCGTTTCGGCGACCTTCATTTCTGCAGGTACCTTTTTGTTAAGTAACTGCTTTTTACGAACACAATGGTAACTTAGCGTAAGTTACCATTTGTAGC
>DATAQX010000020.1:0-5055 GCA_036264455.1 Silvibacterium sp.
AAACGTAGTCGGATACGCCACATCCAACGCCGAACGCTGGTCACCGGCAATCACATTCCCTTCCGCGTCTCTACTGACCTGAGGCCGCGTGGCATACCATGGGGTCGCGGTCACCGCGACGTAATAATTTCCAGCCTCCAGGCGACCGAACTCATACGCGCCCGTATCATCTGTCACCGTTGTCCCCGCGCGAACGATGTTGCCCAAACCATTGCGTAAATTCTGGCGATAGAGAGAAACCCTCGCCTGCGGCACAACATCGCCGGCCTCGTCGGTCACTGTGCCTTTAATTACCGCGCGCGGGGACAACCGAAACGTGAGTCCGTCGGAGGCCAGGCCCTCGCCCGTCACAATCGCGGTGGAGAATCCCTCATGTTCGTCATATGCCGCCGCAATGTAGCCGCGCCGCGAAGCCTCCAGCGAATATTTTGCAGCCGCCAGATGCTCGAAGACGAACCGTCCATCTTCGCTGGTCGTAATCGCGGCGACAACCGTCCCCTGATTGGGAGTCTGCAATGTCACATCTGCGCGATCCAGCGGTTGTCCCGTTGCCGCACTCACCACCACGCCGCTGATGGTGTACTTACCTGTCACCTGCGGAGCCGCCTGTGCCTGGACGAGTGCGTGCGACATGAGGACGGCAAACAAAACTGGCGCAATCAGCAATCGTTTCATCACTCGGCATCCGTATTGCTGGCGTGGATTAAATCCAGCTGTACATTCGCAGTCCCGCCCGGCTCGACGGTCGTGGTCTGCCCCTGGCCGGTATATTTCGCCAAACCCTCCGGCGCGTGGAAGTCGATCTCCTGTGGAACATCGAAGGCGACCACGCGGTATGGCCCCGGCGCAAGGCCCGAAATCGTGGTCTGCCCCGATCCCTGCGTACCGCCTAATTTGATTGGTGCCGCCGTCGCAAACAACGGAATTGCGTAGACATAGGTTTGGTGTTGTTCGCCAACGGTCGCAGCTCCGGCCAGTTCCCCGATTTCGCCCATAGCGAGCTGAACGGAAATTGTCCCAGTGTCATTGCGGAGTGTGACCTCGATCGGCGCCGATGTGCTTCCCGCGCCAACCACCAGCGGCTCTCGCGCCAGGTCCACGCCGCCGCTCGTGATGGAGCTTACGTACCCTTCAAACGGAGATGCCTCCACCCAATACCGTCCCGGGCTTACGCTGTCGATCTCGAATGAACTTCCTTCACTTGCGCCTTCCGCCTGCCGTAATCCGCCCCCGCCTCCGTTCTGGCCAAAGAATTCCTCGGCCGGCATCAGCGAGATATTCAGCCCTGCACTGGCTGAACTGTTCTCAACCGGCTGAATGCCCCCTCCTGTATTGTCCGTCGCGGTAAATATCTTCCGCACTGTCACCGGAATGGCATGCAGCGGCAGCAGCGCCATGCTCAGCCCCGTCAGCGGAGCCCCGGCAACCGTGAATTCAACCCGGCCGTAAAGCTGCGCTTCTCCCCTGCGCCGGCCCTCCATGAAGTAGCTGCCGTTCGGCACATTCACCTGTGCCGTTCCCAGCTGGGGATTCCACCGCACCGGAAAGCCCATCTGGCGGCCGTTCCTGTCGTGTACCTGGAGGTTCATTCCCCCCGCCTCACGATTTGCAATCATCACGGTTACGAGATAAAACTCCTGACGCGTTAACGTGAAATCCGCTTGCGCATGCTGTCCTGGGGTCAACGTAAGCAAACTCGCTCCGGATACATCCGCGACACCGGGGTAGTAGGCCGCCGGATATCCATAAGTCGTCCCGCGGTTTGAACGTCCGGGAGATCCCACAGGGCCGTCGCCATCCCGCGCCGGCTGTGTAAAAAGCAGAAAAGATCCTGGCTGCAGCCCGGCGATGCGGAAGACTCCCTCGCTGTTGGTCGTCGCCATGCCTTGCATCATCCACTGCTCACGCCCCCCGATGATTCGTTTGCGATACGCCATCACGCGGACGCCGTCCGCCGAATCTGCCGTCGAGAGCGTCACCTGTCCTGTAATCAGTGCCTCCGGCGTCAGGTTGAAGGTGAGCGACGGCATGTTCGCGCCCACCTGCACCCTGTGGTCCGAGGATCGTCCTCGCGCCTCATATCCGGGCCGTCGCACGGCAATCTGCATCGTGCCCGCCGGAAGATTCAGCTCAAAGCGGCCATCATTGTCGGTGAGAACGGCAGTCTCGTGTGCGTCCACCAGGGCCCGCGCGACTGGCTGATGGGTCACGCCGTTAAGAACAACGCCCTTTACGGGATAGCTCGGGTTTGCGGTGTCCGAAATCTCCTGTCCGGCGCACGGTCGCGCGGCAAGCGTCATCGCGATGAAGCCTACCACGCAGATGAGCGCGGAGACCCTCGATGTCCGACTCCTGTTCAGCAGAAAGAGCACTGGAGAAGACCTTGGAGCATTTTCTGAAAATGCCTCATACCGCCATTTTCAGCAATCTCCTGCAAAAAGAAAACTCAAGAACCCAGGATTCCACCATAGCGTAAGAATTTGACTTGAAGTGAGCCGCGCAGGTGAGCTTCATCTGCGCGGAATCACGCCGGCGCTTAGAGCGTTTTAGGAAATAATGTGGCCTTACAAAGATTGTGCGGGGCCGCCGCTCCCTGCTGGTCGCGTCGGCTCGAGGGCAGTAGCTCCGACTACACCATTTCCTAAAACGCTCAATCGCAGGTAAGGAGCAGCTCATCGGCTTCGGACTGATCCTCTGTCAAGGCATCACCCTTGATTGGGCCAGCCTCGAAGAACCGCTCCACCGCCGCAAGAATCGCCTCGCCAGTCTTCGACTCGTAGATCGACTTGCGCAGCGCAGCGCCGCCTGGAACGCCGTGCGTGAACCACGACGCGAACTGCTTCATCTTGCCCTGGGCCTCGGGATATTCGGCCTCGATCAGCATCTCGAAGTACAGCCGGATCATGCGATAGCGGTCAAGATCGGTCGGCTGGTCATAGAGCCCGGTCGCCGTGTATTGCGCGATCTGCCGGAAGATCCACGGATTGGCCGGAGCAGCGCGTCCGATCATTACGGCATCGCAGCCCGTCTCCGCAACCAGCGCGCAGGCGTCTTCGGGAGTCCGCACGTCGCCGTTGCCGATCACGGGAACGTTCACCGCATCCTTCACCGCGGCAATCCACTCCCACCGTGCCTTTCCGGAGTAGCCCTGCTCGCGGGTCCGTGCGTGCAATGCAACCGCGTTCAGGCCGCATTGTTCGGCGAGCCGCGCCAGCTCTACGCAGACGATATGGTCATCGTTCCAGCCCATGCGAAACTTCACAGTGAAAGGAATCGACACCACCGCGCGCACCGTCTCGAAAATCTTTCCGATCAGGGGCAGATCGCGCAGCAACCCGCTGCCGCCATTGCATGCCACAACGCGCTTCGCCGGGCAGCCAAGGTTCAGGTCCACCATATCGAAGCCCGTGTCCTCGACAATCTTCGCCGCATCGGCCAGCGTCGCGGGATTTGATCCGAACAATTGCGCTGAAATCGGATGCTCATCGTCGTAGAAGGTCAGATACCGCTTGCGCTTCGACTCGCGCATACGCGCCAGGCCATCGGCGGAGGTGAACTCCGTCATGATGAGCCCGCACCCTGATTGCTGATTGGTGACCGAGTTTTCGATTGAGGCGTCAGCGTCGGCGTCAGAACTGAACACGCTGGCATTGCGGATGAAACGCCGGAAGACTGTGTCGGTCACGCCGGCCATCGGAGCGAGCACAGTTGCGGGAGACACCGTGACTGTGCCGATCTGGACAGAAGCCGGCACGCGCGCGCCCTGGGGCATCGCATGCTCGACCGGATTGTCCCAGTTCTTCTTCATCGGTATTCGTTCTATTGTCGCGCGTTCCGGGCAAAACGAAAGCCCCCGCATTTGCGGAGGCTTCGTGATTCGGCCCTGAGCAACCTTACTTGGCTGCTGTCTCCGCCTTGGCATACTTGCGGCGGAAGCGCTCGACGCGTCCGGCTGTATCCACCAGCTTCTGCTTGCCCGTAAAGAACGGGTGGCAGCTCGAACAGATTTCTACGTGGATGTCGCCTTTGTGGGTTGAGCGGGTGACAAAGTTCGAGCCACAGGCGCACATAACCCTGATTTCGTTGTAGTTCGGATGAATCCCTGTCTTAGGCATAACTTGTCTGGAACCTTTCCTGCAATCCTCTTATTTTATGCGGTTTTGAGGGGTTTGGCAACGTTGCAGCGCCACACGCTCGACATCCTCCCCGGCCCGTGTTCTAGTGGAAATCGCAGCGCGATTTGCCCCTACAGGATACAAAGATGCTTCGGTCTGGAATCTTCGTCGCCCTCTGTCTCGCCGCTTCCGTTGCCGCAGCTCAAACTACGGCTCAAACCGCGCCACAGAAGGATTCGAGCTATATCGACTCCAGTGGAACGGCACACGTCACTCGCGTCGTGCCCGTGCCGAAGACCATCAGCCCTGAAGCGCAAAAGAGCTTGAGCCGGGTCATCTCTGACGCTGACGTTCCTCAGAGCCTCGCCCAGCGCCGCTCTGGGACCGACGCCTGGCAGGCTCGCGCCGGAGCCGCCAGCAAAGCCATCTATCCCGTGAACATCAGCGATAGCGCCTACGGCGGAGTGCCGGTGCGGATCGTCACGCCTCTGACGGTTCCGCCGGCGAACAGCAACCGGGTGCTCATTTGCGTTCACGGCGGCGGATTCAACTCTGATTCGGGCTCGCTGACCGAGACGATTCCCATCGCCAACCTCACGGAGTCCAAGGTGGTTTCGATCCTCTACC
The DNA here is from genome assembly GCA_036264455.1 of Silvibacterium sp. GTDB lineage: Bacteria > Acidobacteriota > Terriglobia > Terriglobales > Acidobacteriaceae > Silvibacterium. The sequence goes on from DATAQX010000020.1 coordinate 4,743, forward strand.
GCCTCGCGCCCGAGCATCCCTTTCCGGCTGCAGTCGACGACACGGTTGCGGTCTACAAAGAACTGCTCAAGAGCTACAAGCCGAAGAACATCGCGCTCTACGGGACCTCCGCCGGAGCTATCCTCACTGCCGAGACAGCCGTCCGACTGAAGCAGCTTGGCCTTCCGCTGCCCGGAGCCCTCGGCGTCTTCTCCGGACTTGGCGACTTCAGCCGGTACGGCGACTCTTGGGCCATGTACGCGCTCAACGGCCTTTCCGGCCACCTTGACCCGCCCAATCCAGACACGCACGACGCCGAATATGTCGGCTCGAC
>DATAQX010000057.1:0-4667 GCA_036264455.1 Silvibacterium sp.
GAAGTCCCCGCAGCTCCTAGAAACAATCCGCCGCTCGCCAGCGTTCACGCTTAAGTGAATGTCCGGCGTGTGGCCAACCGGAAAAGGTGATGAAACATGCGCATGCAAGTCATGAAGATATTCGCTTCGGCAGTGCTTGCGGTCGTTGCTCCACTCACAGCGGCGTCACAGACAATTAAGACGCAAATCAGCTTCCCGCAGCCGGTTTCCGGAATCGCTGCCGACCCAATCTCAAATCATATCTACGTTGTTGTGCCGTCTTTTGGCGGCCCGTCCGACACGCTCGCAGTAATCAATGGCGCCAGCGATACCGTAACTCACAACATTACGGTTCCTACTGGTGCCTACCTGCCTGCGGTCAATATTTTTACACACCACATCTACATAGCAAGTTGCAATATCTTTGCGGATCCCGTACCGTGTTTCGTCACGGTCGTGAATGAGGAGAAGAAAAAAGTAGTTGCCAATATACCTATTACGACTACGCCGGGAAATGGCCTTCAGGGCATTACCGTCGATCCCGTGACGAATAGAATCTATGTCGCGAATGCCAGCGACAATGTGATCGACATCATTGACGGCTGGACGAACACTGTAACTGGCACCATCAGTCTGAACGGCGAGTCGCCATTCGGGCTCACCATCAACCCGTTTAATGACCGCCTTTATGTTCCGCTTGGAAATAGTCAGGTGGATGTCATTAGTGCCCGCCAGAAGAAAATCCTGGCAACCGCAACGTTTGGCAGCAACACCGCATTCGCTGCTGTAAACTGGCATACAGGCCACGTGTTCGTTACAGATTCGGTATTCGGTCCCTCCACAACAGGCGTGTTGGACAGGAACGGAGCGCTTCTAGCCAGCGTTCCTGTTGGTGATACTCCATTTGGTCTGGACGTTGATCCTATAACTAACCTCGCGTTTGTGACGAGCACTGCTCTGAACAACGTCACCGTCATTAATGGCTGGAATAACACAGTTGCGGCGACGGTTCCGGGGATTCAGGCAAACTTTGTCGCTGTCAACATCGTTACAGAGAAGGTCTACCTAGCCGGAGACAATGGCGTAACCGTAATGACTGAAAAATAAATCGCGGCAGAGGCGAGGGGTATTGTTGCTCCTCGCCTGTGCTTCAGCCGTGCATCATTTTCTGCCGGCTAATAGAGCGCTGTTTGCATATCTCGTGACTAGAAGTCATTTCATAAGTCAGTTCCGGGCACTCGCGCTAATACAGCTTCAAAATGTCGGGATTGGGGCAGGCGTTCCCAATTACTTTACCAGTAACCCGGAGTTTCTCGAATTCGAACTCGAGAATGCCATCGTTGTGTTGCCGCAAGATCGTCCGCAGAACTCAAAAGACTGGATTGGCGGCCTTACCTACGCGGGCATTACGGAGAGTTACACTATCTATCTGCAACAACCGGGGGATTTCCAACTCCCGGCGGCGGAGATCACCGTTCCCTTCGCCAGTGCTCCGCTTCAAGACCACATGGCTGACCTCCGCCTGCCTGCTCTGCTTTTCATGCCAGAGGGAGCCTGCCGATGGAGTGTAAGGCAAGGTCGACCGAATCGACGATGGCATCGCATTCCTTGTAGGATTCAGAACCATTGAGGCTGCGGCCTGTCAGTCAACGGGAGAAATACCACTGTGGCGAAGAATAAACTTGTGCGGCTCGACACTGTACTCGGCATGTCCATGCTCAGTGTTACCGCGTTTTTCATTGGCGTATCCAGTATATCGACTGTGTTCGGCACCGCATTTGAGCAGACATCTTTGCAGCCAATGCCCACTGTGCCGGAGTTCCCGCTGCACACCGGGGGAAAGCTCTCTATCTCAGGCGACGCTATTCCTTCGCGGCCATTCTCGGTTATCGGTCCTCGGGGAGCGGTCCTTGGATCGCAAGACGGCTCCTTCGAAGCCTGGATTTTTCCGTGGAAAATTCTCAGCAACATGCGCATCTCTGCCGAGGTCAAGGACTATCCCGTGCCCATCGACGTGAATGAGCACGCATCGTCCATCGATGTCCGGCCGGACTCGACCACCATCACTTTTTCGCATGCGAATTTCACCGTGCGCGAAATCATCCTGGCTCCCAGGCCTGCTCCTGAAGGCGCCGGTGCGCTCGTCCTCTATCAGGTTGAGGCCATACGGCCCATAACTCTCACTTTCAGCTTTACTCCCATCCTGCAGCGTATGTGGCCTGCGCCATCGAGCGGGCCACCGTCCCCGGAATGGGTAAAAACCGGCAACACGAGTGGCTTCTACATACTTCATCTGAATTTTCCCGATCACGCAGCGGCAATTTCTATCCCTGCTGCGGAGCCCGGCATCCTTCAGCCGTATCAAGAACTGGCCCGGGTCTATCCGTTGCAGTTTGTCCTGCACTTCGATCCGGCACGCGATGCGCACACGCTTTTTCCGCTGCTGCTTACTCTCGGGGAGACACCGGAGACGTCAACCAAAGAAGCGCTGGCGCGACAACTCTTCGAGCTGGGCAGCTCTTTTCGCTCGATCTACGAGGAGAACCAGAGATATTACCGCGACTTTCTGGACTCGCACACGAGCATCGATACGCCCGATCAAAAGCTGAATGAAGCCTTCTCCTGGTCGGTTGTTTCCATTGGCCAGCTTCGAGTGCAGACCACTCCTGGTCACGACGAAGAAGCGCTCACGGCAGGTTTCGTCGGTTCGGGCGATTCAGCGCGTCCGGGCTTCGGGTGGTTCTTTGGCCGCGATGCCCTGTGGTCGTTATATGCGGTGAACAGCTACGGCGATTTTGAAACGACACGCAGGGAGATTGAGTTTCTTCTTCGTCGCCAGAGCCCGGACGGCAAGATCCCTCACGAGTGGTCGCAGACGGCGAACCTCGTCGACTGGAAGAGCCTGCCGTATGAGTATGCGTCTGCCGATGCTACTCCTTTGTTGCCGATGGTGATGAACGATTACCTGCGCATCAGCGGAGATCAGGTTTTCGTCGCCGCGAACTGGGACGCACTGGCTCGCGCTTGGAAGTTCCAAATCTCTCACGACACGGATGGCGACGGCATCTATGACAATTCTCAAGGTACCGGCTGGGTTGAATCGTGGGTGCCACGCATGCCGCATCAGGAAATTTATCTGGCTGCATTGGATGAGCAGGCCAGTCTGGCTTTCGCGAATCTTGCTCGAGCCGCCGGTCATGACGAACTGGCTCACGCCGCCGATGCTCGCGCCGCGCACATCCGCGAGCAAATCGAAAAAGAATACTTCCGCCCGCAAAGCGATTTCTATGCCTTCAGCTGGAACGGCAACGGCTCAACTGACGACACCCCAACCATCTTTCCCTCCGTTGCCTGGTGGGACTGGTCCTATGCGCTCGATCACAGTCAATCCATGATGAGCCGCTGGGCTTCGGATGAATTTTCAACCGACTGGGGAACTCGCATTCTGAGCGATCGCGTCAGTTTTTACGATCCCATCAGTTATCACCAGGGCACTGTCTGGCCGCTCTTTACAGGTTGGGTTTCGGTAGCTGAGTATCGTGCCGGGCATACTCTCTCTGCCTATGCTCACCTCAAGCAGAACGCCGGTCTTATCTGGTCACAGGACCTTGGCAATGCGACGGAATTACTTTCGGGAGAGTTCTTTCAGCCGCTAGGACGCAGCACTGCCCATCAGTTATGGTCCGCGGCTATGGTGATTTCGCCAATTATGCGTGGATTGTTCGGGATTGAATGGAACACCGAAGCGAACGAACTCAGTGTTACTCCAAGCCTGCCCGCTCAGTGGGACAAGGCAAAGCTCTTAAAGGTTCCCTTCGGTAAGGCAGGCATTGACCTTGAGATGACACGCGATAATGAAATGCTGTTGCTTCGCGCGACTGGAGCCGCGGCTTCTTTCATGCACCTGAAATCGCGCACGCCCGGAGCGCAGTTCTCGAACGGCGTGCTGCATATTCCGCTGCCGGCGGTCGAGGCAGGGATAATTCAGGAGCTTCCTCAGCCGGGTTCCGCTACACAACAGATGAAAGTGCTCGATCAGCAAGCAACTCCACACTCGCTCACTTTGCGATTGGCGGCTCCCGCGAAGAGCATTCAAACTATTTTCCTGCGTATCAATAGTAAGAAGGCGAACGTTCACGCGACAGGCGTAGAAATTCCGGATGCGAACGTGGCGCTGCAAAAACTACAGATTGAATTTGGGCCGGGTACAGGCTATGTGGAAAAAGAGATAGTCTTCAGCTGGTAATCGCTTCTTCCCGCTGTCCCTTGATGGGCGGAAAACCGATAAATAGAAACCGAAAATGACAACTGCTCCACAGGGGCAGTACACTTCGTGTCTCCCGGAAGTGGATCGTCATTCAAGGAGCAAATTCTGACGCTGCTACACGCCATCTTACCGTGCAGCGGCACCCCGGAGAGACACGGATTCAGGAAAAATTCTGGATAGATGACGTTGAACTTGGACCGGAAACACAACCAGGAGGCAATGCTCCTCAGGGGGCTATAAGGGTGCCGTCGATGGGCTAGACTGGGTGCGAGGGATGCGCATGGCTGAAGTGACGGGAATTGGCGGAGCGTTTCTGCGGGCGGATGATCCGGAGGCGTTGTACACGTGGTACGAGCGGCATCTGGGTCTGAAGCGGCGGAATGGCTGCTGGATGTTCGAGGCGTCGGAGCAGCGAGGCCCT
>DATAQX010000090.1:0-4049 GCA_036264455.1 Silvibacterium sp.
GATTCCGAAGCCGGCTCCTCCTGCGCCACAGCAGGCGCGAAATAAATCCGGATCGTTCTTTCGGTCCACACGGCGTTCTATCACCCGGCCCGACGCATCCACGGTCAAGATATCGACGGCGGCTAACCAGTCTGACGAGAGCCCTTGCAGACGCGAGAGGTAACCATAGCCTCCGCCGGAGATATGACCGCCGGCGCCTACGGAGTAACAGCTACCGGCGGGCAGCGTGAGTCCATACTGCTTATAGAGAGATTGATAGATATCTCCCAGCACAGCGCCCGGCGCCACGCAGCATTCGTGGGTTGACGGATCAAAGTCCACGGTATTCAGCAGCGACAGATCGAGCAGAACACCGCCTGGATTGTTTGCCGAGAAGTTCTCATAACAGTGTCCGCCGGAGCGTACGGTAGGTCGTACTCCATCATGAACGGCAGTCTGCAGAGCTTGACGTACCTGGTCCGGCGTGGTGCAGAACGCGATGCGTCCAGGTGCCGACGCGGCGTTCTCGGGAAACCGCAGGTTGTGTCCTCGCAGCAAGGCCTGGTACCGCGGGTCCTGCCGATTTACCGAGACATCCATATTCACCCTGGTCACAGGGGTGGAGGGTATGGAGTATACCCAACCATCGCCCAGAGAATTAGACAGCAGCGGCTACATATCTTCCAGTTCAGTGGACTGGTGCAGGAGTGGGTTGCTCCTTTTCGATCTTTCTATCATCACGTGTGTTCAAAGTAGTCCAATGACCGGCTATCCGGTAATCGCTCGTTGCCGGTCCATCCCACACGTCCGAACTGATCCCATCCAGGTCATAGACTACCCTGCCCGCGCGAACAGTCAGCTGACATACAAGTTTGCGGTCACCATCCTTGCGCTGGTTGTACATGTCCACAAAGTCGAATTTTCCGCGCTCGATGCTGAAGGCAGCGACATCCGCAGGGCCGCCGACCGAGAGATTGCCGAGCTCCTCATGACGGATCTCGTGAGCCGGAGCTGACGTCATCTCCTCGAAGACCTGGGGCACGGTCTGGCCGAGCACCAGCATTTTGTCAGCAACATTCAATATGTCCTTCATGCCTGCATTCATGCTGGTGATGTGCAGGTCCGTCGAGATGGAATCTGGCTGGAAGCCGTCCTTCATAAGGGGTACGGCGACCGACCAGTTGAAACTGCCGCCGCCGTGGCCCACGTCGAAGTAGATACCTCGCTTTCGTCCGACCAGCATAGCCTGACTCGGCCCCAGCGTCTGCAAATCCTGCTCTCCGCGTAATCCGGAGTACATATGGGTGTAGATGTCCCCGGGCCGCAGAATCTGAGACAACAATGTGAGCAGTGGGCGCTCCGTCCCGTTCGCACCGAAGTCGATCATGATTGGACGGTTGGCAATGTTTCCCGCGATCACAGCCTGTTCAAACGGCTTCCAGCCGCGACCGGAATAGTGGGCGCTCTTGATACCCACCAGCACGTTCGGATATTTCATGAGCATGGCAGCGGTCGCGCGACCATCCATATCGTCGTTGTTGTTTTCGTAGAGCGGGCCGCGCATGCCCGAACCGACGATGTTGAGAAAAGCCAGCACCCGTGTTTCGGAACGGTCGATAATGCGCTGCTTGAAATCCGGGAAATTGCGCCATCCTGAACTGCCCGCGTCGACCACCGTTGTGACGCCGTTGCGAAGGGTGAATCCATCGGGGTAGAGGCTGTCGTCACCCGCGTAGGAGCCTTTCTCTCCTGTGCCGGCATACGCGTGCACGTGGATGTCAACAAGGCCGGGTGTGACATAGAACCCTTTTAGACGAATGGTCTTGATCGTATCTGGCGATGCAATATGCGGTGCAACCTCAACGATCTTGCCATCCTTGATGGCGATATCCATGATGCCATCGCGGTGATTTTTGGGGTCGAAAACATGACCGCCGGAGAGCACAAGGTCATATTTGTGCTGGCTCATCGGGAGCGAGGAAAGCGGTGGCAGGATGGGAAACCGAGGCGGCGGAGGAAACTGGGGAATCGGGGGAAACTGCGGAGGTGGAGGAGTGATCTGCGCAGGTGCAGCGGCAGTGCAGAGTATGCTTCCGAATACGAGCGATGCAATACGGAGAGTGGGCCGGATAACCAATGGCATGAAGGATCCTTGGATAGCTTTACGAGGCTGCAGTTCGTGCGCGGTAAGGCTGACACAGTTCTAGAGCCGGCAGCGGAACCGGGCATCTGCAGTTTAACCGCATTTTTTCTAGGCTATTTGCCCTAGAGCGGAGTAGGTCTGGCGCGAAACTGGCCTTGCTCCTAGCATGTGAGAACACTTGTCGACGGAGCTTTGAAGTGAGTCATGCGGGCCTTCGGGCACTCAGGCAACAAGAGAAGACAGCGCTGGCCCCTCGCCATCGGTCGTGGTTTCGCGTGCGCTACCTGCTGGCGTTTTGGCTGTTCGTGCTCAGCGGCGTTGCATTTTTAGACCGCACCAACATCGCCATCGCGGGGCTACAGCTCGGTCGAGATTACGGCTTGGGCAACCAGAAGCTGGGCGGCATCTTCAGCGCGTTTCTGGTTGGATATGCCATCTTCCAGGTGCCGGCAGGATGGCTCGCGACGCGCTGGGGACCTCGGCGTTCGTTAACGTTGGGCGCGATCTGGTGGGGTCTGACGACAGCATGCACTGCGGCGCTGCCCTCGACCGTTGCCTATGCGATGAGCTGGCTCATCGGCATACGCTTTCTGCTAGGCGCGGGCGAGGCGATCGTGTACCCGGCGGCCAATCAGTTCGTAGCGCAGTGGGTACCGTTTCGCGAGCGCGGCTTCATCAACGGGTTGATCTTTGCTGGTGTAGGCGCGGGCAGCGGACTGACACCACCGCTGCTGAACTGGCTGATAACTCACTATGGCTGGAGAGCGGCCTTCTGGTTCAGCGCCGGGCTTGGTATTGCCGTCGGCATCGCATGGTGGTTCATGGCGCGCGATCTGCCTGAAGAACATCCATCCGTTTCCGATGAAGAGCTGGCTGAGAGTCGCGACGTGCCGGTCCTTCAGATACGCGGACGGCAAATTGCGGCAAAGACGGAGGGCTCGCCAGCGAAAAGGCGCATTTCCGGAATAAAGTTCTTTCAGAGGCGCGATCTGCTCGCTCTCATGCTGGGCTACTTCAGCTTTGGCTATATCGCGTGGATATTTTTTAGTTGGTTTTTTCTTTATATGGCGCAGGTACGCGGTCTGGACCTGAAGGCGAGTGCCGTCTTCGCGATGCTGCCTTTCCTTTCCATGACGGTCTGTTGCCTAGCTGGCGGCGCACTCAGTGATTGGATCGCAAGCCGCTGGGGGCTGCGTGCGGGCCGTTGCGGGCTGGCCGCGTTCGCGCTTGGATTAACCGCCGTTTTTCTGGTCCTTGGCTCACAAGCGCGCAGCGCAGGAACGGCCGGCATCATTCTCGCAGCCGGAGCAGGCGCGCTGTACCTGTCGCAGAGCTCCTTCTGGTCGGTTTCGGTGGATCTTGCAGGGCGATCCTCGGGTCTGTTTTCCAGCATCGTCAACATGGGCGGCCAAATTGGCGGCGCCGTCACCGCCTCGCTTACGCCGTGGATTGCCCAACGGGCAGGCTGGACAAGCTCATTCGGTTTGGCGGCGTTCTTCGCCGTTACGGCAGCAGTATGCTGGCTGTTTGTCCACCCGGAACAGCCACTGCAACTCGAACCCAGCCCTGGTGACGGCGTCTGACACGTATGGTTCTCTCGGCGCAGGACAGAAAAGAGCAGGCGACGCCAGCCAAAATGCGACGGGGCTCAGGCCTCTGCATATCCCATGCTCTGCTGCTCTTGTGCGCTCTTCTCGGTCCCGGCCGCGCACTAGCCCAAGCGCCTCACAACGGTTCCGTCTCTCGTGGCCTGGAGTGGCAGATGGGGTGGCAGACGGACCGGCAGATCGATTTGCGTAGCCTGCTCGTGGATTCCGGCCCTCTCCGTGTCGAACGTGCATGGCCCGCGTTCGAGATGCAGTTGTCGGCCTTTCGAGAGCTGCGGTTTTTCCAGAGCTGGTGGGCTCGACTGCTGGCGATCCTGCTT
>DATAQX010000121.1:0-8715 GCA_036264455.1 Silvibacterium sp.
GGGCGGGGATGCCCTGCTGATGGAAACCGCCTTGCGGCTTACCGATGCGATAGCCAAGTGGAGAACACCGATGGAGTCGGTGATTGCGCGCTTGAGCGGGGCGGAGTTTCTGGTCTGCCTGGAGGGAGTACGGGCAGAGCAGCAGGCGATCGAGCTCGCCACAGACATCTATGGCGAGCTGCGGCAGCCCTTTCAGTGGCGCCGCGAACGTATCGCGCCATCGGCTGCGATGGGTATTGCTCAGGCGTATGAAGGATACGCGCATCCGGAAGAGCTGATGCGCGATGCGGACAGCGCGTTAACAGAAGCCAAGAGCCTGGGGCGGGGCCGGTTGGTGTGCTATTCGAGCGGCATGCGGGAGCGCGCTCTGGCACGGATGCAGATGGAGGCTGATCTGGAGCAGGCGATTCACACCGGGCAATTGGTGCTGCACTACCAGCCGGAGATCGATATGTCGACGCTGACCATCGTGGGCTTCGAGGCACTGATGCGCTGGCAGCATCCGGAGCGCGGGCTGGTGCCGCCGGGTGAGTTCATTCCTCTGGCCGAGGAGACGGGACTGATCCTGCCACTGGGTGATTGGGGATTGACGGAAGCCTGCCGGCAGGTAGCGGCGTGGAGGGCTTTGTCGAAGGGACAACCGCAGGCTCTGCGGGTGAGCGTGAATCTCTCCGCCAGGCAGTTTGGCCGACCTGGGCTGGCAGATGTTGTGGCGGAGATCCTGTCAAAGACTGCTGTGCCGCCGGAGGACCTGCGGCTGGAGGTGACTGAGAGCAGCCTGATGAGCAATCCTGATGCAGCTCTCGAGACCATGCAGAGGTTGCAGACGCTGGGTGTCGGCCTGCACCTGGACGATTTTGGGACGGGCTACAGTTCGCTGAATCATCTCCATCGCTACCCATTCGACACGCTTAAGATCGACCGCTCGTTCATCCAGGGAATCGCCGAAGAGAAAGACAGCATGGAGATTGTGGGAACGATCCTGGACCTGGCACGGTCGTTCGAAATGGACGTGGTCGCGGAAGGGATCGAGACAGTCGGGCAGGTTGAGCGGCTGAAATCGTTAGGGTGCCGGCTGGGGCAGGGATATTATTTCGCGAGGCCGATGGATCCGGACATGATCAGCGCCATGCTGGCATCGACGGATGAGCCCGGGTACCACGTGTCGGGGAGTCGTCGACCTAACTAGCGGAAGCACCTCCGTTCCGAGCGCAAACGGTCCGACGCTCTGTCTATGAAAGCATTTTTCCGCGGCAGATATCAGAGCCAATATCTTCAAGTGACCTCCCTAAGAAGGGCTTCCAAAGCCGAAAGCTAAGCCGCAAAGGGTTAGGGCCGTTAACAGGCGCTAGTTAGATGGTTCGACTAGGTTTTGACACGAGAAGTGCGCTAAACTCCCTTCAGTGATACATCGGGTATTTCCCTTTCTTCAATAAGTAAACGCTGGTCTATCTACAGCCGCATTTATGCTGCCGGCGACAAGAAGTCATTTGGAAGCACAACAAAATGATGACATCTGATACCCGAAATACACCGTAAAGTGACTTATCCAGATTTCTAACGTGGCCAGCACTCAATGGCCAGAGCGTTCCCCGGTGAGAGCGGATTTGCTGCTCTTGCCAACGCAGTCGCACATATTCCGGAGGTCATAATGAAACAGTTTCGACAGTTGGTTTTCGTCCTCGTGCTGCTGGTTATGAGCGCGGTGGGCGTGTGGGCGCAATCTACGGCAACTTTGTCAGGTGTTGTTACTGATCCAAGTGGTGCGGTCGTGCCCGGGGCACACATTACAGTGCGTTCGCTTGCGACCGGCGTTGATCGTGAAATCGTAACGGATAACGCCGGCCTCTACGCATTTCCCTCCCTGCAGCCCGGGGATTATCAGCTGCAGGCCGCGTCAGGAGGCTTCGCCCAATTCATCATGAAAAAGGTGACGCTGACCGTCGACCAACGGGCAACGGTCAATATCGGCCTCACTCCCGCTTCCACTGCACAAACAATAGAGGTGGAAGGCACAGCCCCGCAAATAGAGACGCAGACTATGACGGTCGGCCAGGTGATTGATCGCACCACCGTGCAGGAGCTTCCATTGAACGGCCGTCACTTTCTCGACCTGACGGTACTCACCGCTGGAGGCGTGACGGCTCCCACTGCTGGAAACCTGACTTCCCCCAGCCGCGGACTGGGTGCGAATTCCTTCATTACCGCGGGCAACCGCGAAGACTCCGTCAACTTCCAGATCAACGGCGTCAACCTCAATGACATGGTTCAGAACCAGATCACGTTCCAGCCCTCTATCGACACAACTTCTGAATTGAAGATTAATAACTCGACCTTCAGCGCGGAGTACGGGAGAAGCTCAGGCTCGATTGTGAATGTAAGCACCCGCTCGGGCACTAACGCCTTCCATGGCGAAGTGTTTGACTACTTCCGCAACGAAGCGCTGGATGCACGTAACTACTTCAACCGGGCCAGCCTTCCCGGTCTTGCCGGGCGGAAGGCGCCACTCAAACGCAACAACTTTGGCGGAGCTCTTGGCGGACCGATCTGGAAAGACCGCACTTTTTTCTTTTTCAGCTATGAAGGACTCCGCCAGGCTCAGGGCGTCCTGCTGAACAGCGCCGTCTTTTCACCGAGCGTGCGCGCCCTCATTGCTTCAAGCGGCTCACCCTCAGCGCAGTCGCTGATAACGCTGGTTCCGGTGGGGAATGATGCCACCCAGACACACTACACGTCTTTCACGCCGGGCCCAGTCGACATCAACCAATACACGCTCGATGTCTCCCAGATCATCACTAAGTCTGACCAATTGCATGGTTTTTATGCCTTCCAATCAGACGCTCGCACGGAGCCTAACCTGCAGGGCAATACGATTCCCGGTTTCGGCGATCATCGTCCCGCTCATCGCCAGATCTTTACGCTGAACTACACGCACATATTCACCCCGTCTATTGTCAACGAGGCTCGCGTCGGGCTTAACCGCATCTCCATCGAATTTATCCCCAACGCGTTGCTTAATCCGGCCAGCTACGACATCGGGATGGGTGTCAATGCCCCAGTTGGCATCCCGCAAATCACAGTTACGGACCTGGGTCTCAACTTCGGCGGACCGTCCGGATTCCCCCAGGGCAGGAACGATACTTTCGGCGTCTTTTCTGACGCCGCAACCTGGCTGAAAGGGAAGCACAGTATCAAGTTTGGCGGGGAGTACCGGCGCTTCATCAACGACAACTTTGCGGGCGACACCGGCCTCCTTACTTATTCCACGACAGCACAGTTTGTGGAGGGTCTTGCGACGGGATTCACATTCCAGCCCACCACTGTTTCAAGCCGCCTCTTTGTCAATGCGATCGGACTCTTTGCTCAGGATAATTTCAAAGTCAACCCTAACCTTGTCCTGGAATACGGACTGCGGTTCGAGTGGAATGGCACACCGACCGAAGGGGAAAACCGCCTGGTGATCTTCGATCCGAATAGCCCATCCCTGATTCAAACTGGTACCAACGGTGTCGGATCAGTTTACAAGCAGAACTACAATGTTGAACCGCGCGTGGGCTTTGCATGGGACGTTTTCGCTACCGGTAAAACGGTTGTGCGCGGCGGCTACGGTTTCTTTGCGGACCAGCCGTCGACGAACGCAGTGACCGGCCTGGCATCTAATCCACCTTTCAACACGTCAGTTTCGTATAACAACGCGAAGGCTCCCATTCCGGTCGCCACTCTCTTGTCCTCCGCCGCGGCCGCCGGTATCGCAATCAATTCAGTCAACCCCAACTTCCGCAATGCTTATACGCAGACCTTCAACCTGAACATCCAGCAACAACTGCCCGGCGGTATAGTAGGCTCGATCGGTTACTACGGTTCGGTCGGCAGACACCTACGTGCGCGCACTAACCAGAACCAGCCGATTGATGGAGGAGTGCGTCCGTTCCCAGCGCTTTCAGAGACCAGTCCCATCAAACCGGGGGCGGCCACGAATGTAAATTTCGCTGAAGCGAATAGCGTCGGAATGTCGAACTATAACGCCATGTGGGTCACGGCCACCAAGAATGCTGGCCATGGCCTCGAGTTCAATCTGAACTACAACTATTCGAAATCGCTCGATACGAATTCGCTGGGTTCACAGGGCGGTTATACCTTTCAGGACAGCACTAATCCTGCCAACAACTATGGAGCGTCTGACTTCGATACGCGGAATCGTTTCGCTGGAAACGTGATCTATGCATTGCCCTTCAAGGGGAACCGTTTCGTCGAGGGCTACCAGTTATCGACCATTGTTCAGTATCAGACAGGCAATCCGCTGAATCTCACAAATACATCGACGTTCACCGGTCTTTCCGGACTGATTCGGCCGAATCTTGTTGGCCCAATCGTAACGAAAAAGATGCAGGTTCCAGGTGCGACGAATGTGAGCTTCATTCAATCCACTGTGTGCCCCAGCAGTGGGATTGTGCCCGGGTGCAGCTTCCAGAACACGACCAACAGCCTTGGCAACATGGCTCGCAATGCCATTTTCGGGCCGGGCTTCGCTAATGTTGATCTGTCTGGACAAAAAGATACGAAGATTACCGAGCGCATCAATCTCAGGCTACGCGTGGATGCCTTCGATATTTTCAACCACCCGAACTTTGGCCAGCCGTCTGGCAGCACTACCTCAGCGGTCTTCGGTCAAATCTCTTCGACCCGCTTTGCGACAAGCGATGGCGGTTCTTCACGCCAGCTTCAAATCAGCGCCAAAGTCTCTTTCTAGAAATCACCCGTCTGCCGGGTGCGCTTCTCCTAACTTTGTTCAGGTGAGGCGCACCCTTTATTTTTGTAGGCCCTTCAATTCAATCGACCTCAAAGAAAAGCGAACCGGCTGATTGCAGTGTCACGACGGGGATACAATGGGAGCCGTTCTGACCGGTCTCCCGGCGACAGGACGGCAGTGCTCGAGTCGCGCCACTTTCATCCTGGAGATTCCCATGAAGGCTATGCTGATACCGTTTGTTTTAACTACGGTTCTATCCGCGTCTGCGCAGCTGAGAGGAACACTGCCGCCGGATCACATGGCGATGCAGGCCGTCGATATGCACACGAGCAAGAATTCGCTCGACTGGGCAGGTGTTTACGAGGGAGTTTTGCCGTGCGCGGATTGCCCCGGCATCAAGACCAGACTGTCTCTCCACAACGACGGCACTTTCGAACGGGCGACTCAGTATCTGGACCGGCAGGTTACGCCGGAAACCGTAAGCGGGCGATTCACATGGCAGGCAGATGGTAATGCCATCACTCTCGATGAGCATGGCAATGGACAACAGTTTCGCGTCGGCGAGGGCCGGCTGATTCTGCAATACCCTGGCGGCGGAGCTGCCGGATCTCCAGGACCCAATATGGTGCTGACGCTCGTTCCGCAGGCAGCTAAAGAAAAAAGTCTGGCGCAGGCACTAGAAGACCATAACTGGACTCTTGAGTCCGCAACCGATGCCAAGAATCGGCCCATCGCTTCGCTCGCTTCCAATAAAGACCGCCCGATTGAGTTGGGCTTTAGCGGGAACAGATTCAGCATCCAGGCTCCCTGCAACAGAATGATGGGCAGCTACCACCTCGATGATGCGAACCAGCTGACGGTAAGTGCCGCAGCTTCCACAATGATGGCCTGCCCCCCCGCGTTGATGCATGGCGATGCCGCCCTGTCCAATATCCTGAATGAGCTTATGAAGGTAAAGTTCGTTGATGGGCCATCCCCGCAACTGCAATTGGTTTCCACTTCGAAGGAGACGCTGGCGTTTACCGGGCACCCTACGCCGGAATCCCTATACGGTCCGGGGACCATTATGTTTCTAGAGATTGCACCTCAACACGTCGCTTGTGAACATCCACCGGCGCCTAACACAAACTGTCTTCAGGTCCGCGAAATACATTTTGACGAACAAGGCCTGCGATCGGGAACACCGGGAGCATGGCAGCCTCTGCAACAAAATATCGAAGGCTTTACTCACAGGGAGGGCGACCGCAATGTAGTGCGGGTCAAACGCTTCGATCGCGGAGCGGTGCCTGCCGGTGAGTCTCCTATCTTATATGTGCTGGATCTTGTCGTTGAATCGGAGCGCGTGACACCGTAAGGTCCAACACGGCGACGGGTATAGGGGGCGAATTGCGTTCAAGAAAATCTGCGATGTGGCTTCTGCTGGCTGTCACGGTGGTGGTGGTGGTGGTCGATCTTATGCTGCCGCGGATTCCGCAGCCGCTGTCATACCACAATTTCGCTAACCAGCACAGTTTTCTGGGTATCCCCAATTTCAGTGATGCTGTAGTTTCCAACATACCTTTCGCCATATTTGGAGCATGGGGTCTGGTGTTCCTGCTGCGATTGAAACCTGAACAGATTTCAGAACATTTTCTCGACAGGCGGGAACGCTGGCCATACGTAGTTCTGTTCATCGGAGTTTTTCTTACGGCGTTCGGTTCGATGTACTATCACCTGGCTCCGGGCAACGAACGGCTCCTGTGGGACAGATTACCAATGACGATAGCATTCATGTCGGTGGTGGCAGCCATGATCGCTGAGCGCATCAGTCTGCGCGCCGGCCTCTGGCTGTTGCCAGTACTTGTGCTGGTCGGCATGGGCAGCGCGCTGCAGTGGTACATGAGCGAACTGCGTGGTGCCGGCGATTTGCGTTTCTATGGCGCGGTGCAGGCTTATGCAGTTCTGTTTCTTGTGTCAATTGTGCTTCTGTTCCCCTCACGCTATACGCGAGGGTCGGACCTACTGATCGCGGCGGGCTTCTATGTCCTGGCGAAAGTTCTGGAGCTTCTTGACCATCAGATTTTCAGCCTGGGACAGATCGTAAGCGGCCACAGCTTGAAGCATGTGGCCGCCGCACTTGCTGGATATTGGATTTTGCGAATGCTGCAAAGACGGCGGCCATTGCCGGCCTCATCGTCCGTTCCCTCTGTCGCATAAAAAGAAGGGACGTGCACCGACAGAACTCAGGTGCAAGATTTTTTGTTCCGGGGTCGGGATGAAGTTGAGCACACCTAGGTGTTACTTAATGTTGCTACGCAGATTACTTCAGATTTTTAATGACCTCACGGCATAACGCTTTCTTTATGCCTGCGGTGATACAAATGGATTGTTGTACGGTTTGTGTCGGCGAAGGAAGTGATGTCGACGGATGGAAATGAAGATTTTCTGAGTTTTAGATTTGCTTTGCGGCCGGTAAGAGCGGCCATGTTCTCGTGAAGAAGGCCCTTCGAGTAGTTCTCTCCCTCCTCATTTTGATTCTAGGCTACGAGCGCATGGTGGAGGCTTTCCACATGCTCAACCAGCCAAGCGATCGCGCCGTGTATGTGGGCATGGCGGGTTGCTGTACGTTCTTGTGCCCATGATTTTGTGGCAGGTTTGGAGAAAGAGACATGGCAATTTTTGGTGAAGTAGAGTCGCCGCACGGACGGGGTTCACAGAGACTCGACGGGGCGGATATTAAGCGATTTTTGAAAATGGGTGCCGTCGTTGTGGCTGTTCTTGTGGGCGCGCTGATTTTCTTCAATTACATTGCGGCGATCACGCGAATCGGCGCAGGGTACGTGGGCGTCGAGGTCCTGCTCTCTGGCAGTCAGCGTGGCCCCTCGGAGATCCCGATCAAGACGGGGTGGGTTTTCTATAGCCCGCTGCGGAGCCAGATCATCGAGTTCCCGACCTTTGTGCAGACGGTGAAGTGGACGCGTGATCTAAATGAAGGGCATGCGGTGAACGAGGAAATGAGCTACAACTCGAAGGAAGGCATGGAGATTTATTCAGATGTTTCGCTGTCCTATGCGATTGATCCGAAGATGGTGCCAGACTTCTATCTGAAGTACCGACTGAGTGATCTGGAGGCGTTCACGCACGGAATCCTGCGGGATGTAGTGCGGAACTCGCTGAACGAAGTGGCTTCGACGTACTCGGTCGAAGAGATCTATGGCGAGCACAAAGCGGAGTTCCTGCACAAGGTGGAGGCGCTGATCCAGACAAAGCTGACGCCGGTGGGCGTGAACATCCAGCAGTTTGGATTCATCGGTGCGCCACGGGTCCCGGAGGTGATTGCCTCGGCGATCACGGCCAAAGCCCAGGCTATCCAGAACGCCGAGCGGGCTCAGAACGAGCTCGCGCAGACACAGGCCGAGGCGGCGAAAAAGGTTGCGGAGGCGGATGGCGACGCCAAATCAGAAGTAACGCGTGCGCAGGGCGAGGCGGAAGCGAACCGGATACGACAAGCGTCTCTGACCCCGCAGTTACTTGAGCTACGCAGGCTGGAGAACCAGCGGGCGCAGATCGATCGGTGGAATGGTCAGCTACCGCAGGTGGAATCGGGTGGCGGCAGCGGGATCATGCTGCAATTACCGAAACCTCAGTAAACGAAGAAAGGGCGGGCACGAATGCTCGCCCTTTGGTGGGTCGTGATCCAGGGTCAATCCGCGCCGACGGGTTTGGGTTCGGCCGCGCTTAGCTCAGCTACGCGCTTAGCCAGCAGCAGTTCCAGTGTTTCGAGGGCCTTGGAGAAGCCTTCGATACCTTCTTTCAGCTTGTCGTGAGCCATTCGATCGGCAGCGTGCATCTTGTCGAAGGTCGCCTTGTCGATGGTGAGCTTTTCGATTTCCATGGACTTAGCCTTCTCGGGGTCGAGCTTGCGCGGCAGCTCTTCCTGAACCGAGTCCAGCTCGTGGAGCAGGTGCGGTGAGATCGTCAGCAGG
>DATAQX010000147.1:0-3879 GCA_036264455.1 Silvibacterium sp.
GCTACCGTTTCCGGAGAACAACGGCCCGATCGTTTGGCCGCAGTACACCATACGGAATGCTCTGGTTCTGACGAGGTCATCGGTCCAGCGGCGGAGTGCCTTTTGAACCACAATGTGGCCACCTGATGGAAATCCTGGCCAGCGTAAAACCCGGTCAAATCTCGGCCCTCAGGCCCGTCGTCAGCGAACAGGATTTTTGCTTCCGCTACGAGCGCGGCTGACCGCCATCCTTCGCGGGCCCGGAAGCCTATAATCTCTCCCTGTTCTTAGCTCCCTCGTTTACTGTCCGGATGAACGATGGCGGACTCTCGATTGGAGCCAATCACGGCCTGACCCTCTCTGCTGGATATTGCTATGCGCAGCCGCCTGGTTCATCGCATCCTGTTCATCGCTGGGCTGCTGTGCATCACGTTGGCTATCGGTACCACCGGCTTCGTCCTCGTCGAAGGATATACATGGTTCGAGGGCTTCTACATGACCCTCACCACTATCACCACAATCGGCTATCAGGAGCTGCGGCCGCTCAGCCATGCCGGACGCATCTTCAATACCTTCCTCATTCTCTTTGGAGTCACCAGCCTGTTTCTGTCCTTTGGCGCCATGACGCAAACCATCATCGAGCTCGAATTGCACGATCTCTATAACAAACGCAGGAAGAAACGCATGATCGATCGTCTGCAGAATCACTTCATCGTCTGCGGCTTTGGCCGCGTAGGTCGCAACGCCTCGTATGAAATGCAGCGCGCCAGCGCTCCCTTCGTCGTCATCGACCGGAGTGAGCAGCGCGTCGCAAACGCCTCGACCGCAGGAATGCTTGCGATCGTCGCCGATGCCACGCGTGATGACGACCTTCGCGGAGCCGGCGTGCTCCGGGCGAAGGGGCTGATCGCCGCCTTGCCCTCGGACGCCGAAAACCTCTTCATCATCCTCTCGGCGAAAACTCTGAATCCCAAACTCACAGTCGTCACCCGTGTCTCCGAAGAAGAGGCCGGAGAGAAGCTGCGCCGCGCCGGAGCGGACGTCGTATTCACTCCCTACGCCATGGCGGGGCGCCAGCTTGCCGATGCGTTGCTCAGGCCTCATGTCGTCGAGTTCCTCGACTTCGGCGGAAGCAATATGGGATCAAAAGTCACCACGGAACAACTCTGTGTTGCCCCGAGGAGTGTATTCGCGGGCAAGACCCTCGGGCAGTTATCGGAATTGCGGAACACCGGAGTCATCGTGCTCGCAATCCGCAAGCAACGAGGCGAAACAATCTTCAATCCTCCGCCTGAATCCGAATTCGCAGCCGGTGATTTTCTCATCGTTATGGGTGAACAGCTAGGTTTACAAAAGCTCGAAGAGATCCTCACCAGCTAGCTCACGCCTTCAACTCTCAAGACAATGTCCAGGGAATTGGGCGTCGGGTCGGCCCACGGGAAACGCCGTATCACAAACTGATGCGTTTCTTCGGATGCGTGCTTGCCCAATTGCGGCCCCGCAACCTTGTCAGCTTTTCAATTCGTGTCAAGCATAGTAGGAGAGACCACTGCCGCTTAGCGGCAGCTCACGAATATCTCCCTTAGCGATTGAAGTGTGCATTCACAGGCCGGCCAGAGAGCCGGCCTTTTCCATTTCCCCAGTTTTCTTGGAGAGCGCCGTGGATACCTATTACGAATACCTGAGAACCTTCTCGCAGGAGCTCGGATCGCGCATCGTCGAGATGTATCCCCCGGTGCAGGGACCGAACGATCCCATCGCGACGCCGATTGCCACTCTGCTGCGCAAGCCGTTGCCGGCGCAGGCCTTGACCATCTCGGGGCTGGCGAAACACCTGAAGGCGGCGCGCTCGGTGCGCATCGTCGGGGAGTGTGGCACCGGCAAGACGCTGATGTCGATGGGCGTGGCGCACGCGCATGCCGATGGTACACCGTACTCGGCGATCGCCATGTGCCCGCCGCACCTGGTGCTCAAGTGGGCGCGTGAGGTGCTCATCACCGTGGCCCCGCGCCCGCGCCTTCGTGATCTACGACCTGCGCAATGGCGGCGATTCGACCCGTCCCCATGGCGTGGTCGAGGTACAGCTCCAGAAGGGCCACGCGGTAAGCAACGGCCTCAAGACCTCGCTCTACGAGATGCGCGCCATGGGGCGGCAGGGCTGGCGCAAGCGCTGTCCCGGTCCGGCATATTTCATCGTCTCTCGCGAGATGGGCAAACTCAGCTACCACTGGAAGCACGCCTTTGCGGTAGCGGAATCAGGTCCGGACTCGGGATCGGTCATTAATCCGGACTCCGGAACGACGGTCGAGTCGCCCGATGGCGGCATCCTCTTGCGCATCGACTTCGATGACCGGAAGCACTCGGAGACGATCTCCCGGGGAGAGCAGGGGACGTCGGTCTTCTCCGCGCTGTGGCAGGCGGACCGCACGAAGATCCAGCGGATGGCACCGCTTGAGTACATCGGCCGTTACATGAAGGGCTGGTGTACGTGACGTTTACCGGAGAGTTCGACGTAGCGGCCCGTCTGGAATCAATGCTCCGCAATGCCGGACTCCGCGTGGCAGTCTTGCGGCCCACCGTGCCCACCCTCAAACGCGAGCTCTGGTATGAGAGGCAGCTGAAGGAGGGCGTCCATGTCGTGATCTGTCACCCGAAGCTGGTGGAGACAGGACTCGACCTGCTTGCGTTTCCGACGCGCTACTTCTACGAAACCGGCTACTCGCTTCACACGATGCGGCAGGCCTCGCGCCGGTCGTGGCGGATCGGGCAGCAACATCCGGTCAAGGTGAAGTTCCTGGTCAGCAAGAACACGACGCAGACCACGTGCCTGCGGCTGATGGGGAAGAAGATGCTGGTGGCACTGACGATGGAAGGCAAGTTCTCGGGCGAAGGTATCCACTCGCTCGAGAGCGATGACGACATGATGAGCGCCATGGCGCGCGAGTTGGTAGAGCGCGGCCGTGTCGGTGAATCGGCCGATGCGGTCTGGGCCGACCTCAAGCGCGAGCGGGGCCTGCACTTGCCCAGCAGGCCCGCGCCAGAGCCACAGGACACGGTCGCGGTGACAGAAGAGGCGTTGGCAGAGATGCCGCTCTTGCTGCCACAGCACGTGCCCGAGCTACCGGCTCACAGGCTCGTCCGCGCCACCGCAAAGCCGAAGCAAAAACCTTCCCCGCTATGGCCAACCGGCCACGCAGAGGGAAAACAGATGCTTCTCTTCGCCTAACTGCCGGGCTTGCAGAACGACTCAGCAGGCCCGATTTCATTTCTGCCGCTTCCGGCGGCCGGAGACATTCCATGACACAAGAGGAGATCGACGCCCGCAGGCGCCAGCTTGCGGAAGAGTACCTTGCCCTTGACGACGGGTTGTCCGACCGGGGACTAGAGATTGCGCACGAATTCGGTGTTCTTTCGGAACAGGAACGTCGTCTTCAGCGATCAGGGAGCAAACCACCTAAGCACTCCTACGTGCAAGAGTCACAGGAATCCACCCGGTTGACACTTGCGGAGGCCAAATCGCTTGCGAAACGAATGGGCTCTCGGACAAGACAGTCAGTAAGCTGAAGTTCCGACCGGGCATGCAACAGGATGCCGTCTTCACTTTGGTGAGGCAACACCTCGGCCTGGCGGAGCGGAAGAGGCGGAAGGTTCGGCTCGGCGAGGAAACCGCACCCTAAGGGGTATTTCTAATGCGGCCCTTCATGAATCCTCAATTTCCTGTTGCTTTCCCAAAGGTGACATGTCAATATTCCTGTTGGGAACCCAAAGGGCATCAAAAGTGAAGCAGAAGACGGATGTGAAGCAGGGCACGCTGGCGCTGATGGTGCTCAGGACCCTCGACGTGCTTGGGCCGTTGCACGGCTACGGCATTGCGCGCCGCATCGAGCAGATCAGCGGCGA
>DATAQX010000156.1:0-4437 GCA_036264455.1 Silvibacterium sp.
ACGGGGCAGCCGTAGAGCGGGGCATTCAACTGAGCGATGGAGAGGGGGCTCTGGACCAATTGCGACTGGCGCGTGGCCACGGACATGCCGAAGTCGTCGAAGAACTTGAAGGTGACCGGGCCGCCGAGCGGAATGCGGTACTCGATGTTGCTGGTGAACTGTGTGTCGCCGCCCACGGAGACGATCCCGAAGGTGGGTATGGGCACTGTGACGCTGCCCAGCGTCGGGTTGGTCGGATCGCGCGGCACCAGCGTGCCATCCGGATTGGTGAGGATGAATTGGGTCCGCTGCGGGATGAACGCGTAAGGGGTGCCGGAGCGGATATCGAAGCCGCGGAGATCCTGTTCGCCGCCCTGATAGAAGCGCTGGAAGGGCGGTGCAACCTTGCCGCCGATGCCTTGAATGTATTGCGCCTGGAAGCGGAAGGCCAGGACGTTGCGGCCTTCCTTGCTCGGCTTCAGACCATGCATGCCGTTGAAGTGGCGGAATTCGAAGATCGGATTGTAGTACTTGACGTTTCCGCCAAGGCCGGCGATCTGGAAGAGCGCGGTGTAGGAGACGCCATCATGCGGATTGTAGGGGTTGCCGATCTTGCTGTAGGTGTACGACAGCGAAACTTTGCTGGAATAGATGCCGTTGAGCGCGTTGTTGGATTGAATGCCGCTGCGGAAGGCGAGCGTCTGGAAGAGCGAGGTCGATGCCGGGCTGAAGGCGGTGATCGAGCTCTTGTCGAACGAATAGGTGAGGCCGATACGATGGAAGCTGTGCCGCACCAGGTAATTGGTTGAGACGGTGAGGCCGGTGGAGGACTGGTTGTAGTTCTGCACCAGTGACTGCTGGGCCGCGGTCAGGTTGCCGCCGCCGGTCGAGATCTGATAGTTCTTCGCGGCGTTGTAGTCGTATTTGCTGGAGAAGATCTGGAAGCCGAGCGAGATGGGCTTGTTGCGGAAGTAGGGCTCGGTAAAGCCGAACGAGAGGTTGCGCTGCAGGTTGCCGAGGTTGGCCTGCAGGCTCAGCGTCTCGCCCAGGCCAAGGAAGTTGTTGGTCTGATAGTTGAGCCCGAGGAAGGAGCCGGAGAGGCCGCTAACGCCGCCATTCAGGCCGATGGAGTTCTTGCCCTTCTCGTGCACGCGCAGCAGCAGGGAGACGGTGTTGTTCTGCTGGTCCTGCGTCGCGGTGGAGTCCTGGTCAACCTTCAATGGATCGAAGTACTCGAGCTGGTTCAGGCGAAGCAGACTCTGCTCCCAGAGATTGCTGTTGTAGACCTGGCCTTCTTCGAGAAGCAGCTCGCGGCGGATGACGGGGTCGCGGGTAACGGTGTTGCCGGTGAACTCGATGTGCGAGACGTAGAAGGGCTTTCCTTCATCGATGTCGATGTCGAGGTAAAGCATCTTCTTGGCTTCGTCGAAGCGCGTCGTCGGGTTGGCGACGAAGTTGATATAGCCAAGCGTTCCGTAGGCCTTGCGCAGATTGTCCAGGCCCTTGCCGATGGCGGTGTAGTTAAAGTAGTCGCCGTCCTTGATGGCGAACTGGGCGCGCAGGGCCTTCACGTTCCTGACGTGCTCATTGCCCGTAAAAGTGATGCCGCCGAGGCGATAGCGGTCGCCCTCTTGCACGGGCAAGGTGATGTCGATGCGCTTGCCCTTCTTGGGCCGGAAGGTCAGCAGGGAGAGGCCGCCCTCGTTGCGGATGTGCGTGGAGGGCTCACCGATGATGGCTTTGAAGTAGCCGTGATTCTGATACGCGACACGCACGCGCTCAGAATCTTCTTCCAGCTTGCTGGCGTCGTAGGTGCGGGCAAAGAGGTTTTCCAGGAAGATCGAATGCGGAATACCGATCGGCCTCAAATTGCGCATGGCGGCGCGCAGCGTGCGGGAGTTCAGATTTTTGTTGCCGGTAAAGCGGATGTTGCCGACTTTGACTGTCGGGCCTTCCTTAATGTTGAAGGTGACCGCGACCGAGGCGGGCGGAATGGTCTTGATATCGGGCGTGATGGTCGGGAACTGGTGCCCGTGCTCGCCCAGCAGTTCTTTCAGGACCGCGATAGCGCGGGCGATGCGTGTGGGGTCGTACTGGCTCTCCACGCTGAGGCCGACCTTCTCCTTCTTGAAGCGGTCGAGCACATCGGACTGGGTAACCGAGTTGAGCCCCTTGTAATTGATCTCGCGGATAGTCGGCTTTTCACGCACAAAGATGTCAAGAATCTCGCCCTTGGGGCTGTCCTCTTTTTCAATGCGGACGTCTTCGAAATAGCCGGTGTTCCACAGCGAGTTGAAGTCGCGCTCGACCGTGGACGTGTCGTAGTTGTCGCCGACGTGGGAATACAGGCGGGCGAGGACCGTTTCCTTGGGAATGCGTCGGTTGCCGATGACCCGGATCTCGGAGATAACGTTGCTGTTCTGCGCGAAAGCCGGCGCAGCCGTGCAGAAGAGTATGGCCAGAACACCCAACCACTGCAGCGACAGAGTTTGAAAGATCAGGGGACGAATGGTCTTGTCCTGCTGGATCTGGGAGCTCATGCTCCGCCAAATGACGGGAAAAATAGGCACACCCTCACTGCAACCAAAATCGAACTTCCGCTCTTTCGTGCTGGAAAGCCGATTCTATAGCAACCGGGGGGACAGCGACCAACGGGGCGGACGAATCGGGCCGGTGAGCGACCCGAAAGCAAGCCCGATCCTGTCTTAACTTTCAAGCTCGGCATGGATCAGAAAACTCTGGTCGGCGGCGCTCCAGCGCACGTCGAGCACGTTCGGCTTGCAGCAGACCTGGCAGTCCTCTACGTACTGCTGGCGGCTGCCTGCGGATTCATCCACGGTGGTGTCGTTCCATTGCCCGCAGCCCGCGCACTGGAATCCAGATTCAGCCAACGTGCGGGGTCCGTGCTGCGTCGACGAGGGCCACCTCGACCAGAGTGGAGTAGAAGGTGGGACCGCGACCGATGTCGGTGAGGCGGTCGGAGGTGAGTGCGTTCACGTTGCTGCCGTTGTGGGAAAGCTTATTCCAATTGAGGCGCGACGCGACGACTCCCGCTGCAACGCCGGTGTGGACCTGGGCTACCAGGCGGATGCGTCCGCGATCGTTGAAGATTTCTACGGCGTCGCCTTCGCGAATGCCGCGGCTCGCGGCGTCGTCGGGATGAATTTCCAAACGGCCGGTATGCGCTGCTTCCATCTTCTGGTGCGTGGGGTGATTGGCGAAGCTGGAGTTCATGTAGTTGTCGGCCTTGCGTCCCAGAAACTCAAGCGGGTATTTCGGATTTTCACTGAAGCGCGATTCTTTGGGCGGCTTGAAGGAGGGCAGCGGGTCCAGGCCCTCCCCGGCTAGCGTGGCGGAGTAGAGCTCGCCTTTGCCGGAGGGCGTACCGAAGCCACCGTCGGCAAAGGGCTGGAAGGGCGTCTCGGGCTCACCGGCCCAGTGGAGCCGGATACTATGCTGGCGGCGAAGCTGATCGAGGGTGATGCCTTGCATTTGTGGATGGCTCACCTGCCTGGTGTCCTGAATGGTTTCAGGGAGCGCCTGTGCCAGCATCTCCTGCTCGGTGTCGCGAAAGCAGGCTTCGGAGAAGCCGATACGCTGGCCGAGCTGGCCGAAGAGCCAGATGTTGGGGCGCGCCTCGCCCAGCGGCGTGATGGCCTGATCCGAAAGCTGCAGATGGTAGTGGCCGTAGGCGCCCTGGATGTCGGCGTGTTCGAGAAAAGTGGTCGCGGGGAGAACGATGTCGGCGTAGTCGGCGGTGTCGGTCCAGAACTGCTCGTGCACGACGGTGAAGAGATCGGGGCGCGCCATGCCGCGCAGGACAGTGTTCTGGTTGGGCGCGATGGCGGCGGGGTTTGAGTTGTAGACGAAGAGGGCCTTGACTGGCGGATGGTTCAGCTCGGTGAGCGCGTGGCCGAGGCGGGACATGTTGACGACGCGCGCGGCGCGGCCGAGTGGGCTCGCGTACATCAGGTCGGGGCGCTCCAGGGTTTGCGTGTCGAAGCGAAAGGCGCCGCTGGTAGAAAGCTGCAGGCCGCCGCCGAGATGCTTCCATGCGCCGGTCAGCAGGGGCAGCATGCAGACCGCGCGGGCGGCGGTGCCGCCGTTCTCCGAACGCTGGACGCCGTAGTTGAGCCGGATGGCGGCGGGCTGCGTGGTGGCGTACTCGCGGCTCAGCGCGCGGATTTCGTCGGCGGTCATGCCGGTCCACGCGGCGACGCGCTCCGGTGTGTACTCACTGGCGCGCTCGGCGAGTTCCTTTCCGCCGATGGTGTACTGGTCGATGTAGGCGCGGTCTTCGAGACCTTCGGCAAAGATGATGTGCATCATGCCGAGCGCGAGCGCAGCGTCGGTTCCGGGGTGAATGGCGATATGCCAGTCGGCCAGCTTGGCGGTGCGGGTCTGGTAGGGATCGATAACGATGAGGCGGGCGCCGTTGCGGCGTGCTTGCTCGATCTG
>DATAQX010000158.1:0-7812 GCA_036264455.1 Silvibacterium sp.
TCGGAAAATAACCGTCGCGCGAAGTTTTACCGGCTCACCAAGGCGGGAAAAGGCCAGCTTGAAGTCGAAACCGAGCAATGGACAAAGGTAGCCCTGGCGATGACAAATGCTTTAAAGGCCACTTAGGGGGCAAACGGTGAAACTCTGGTCCCGCCTCAAGAGCGTTCTGCGAAATCTCTTCCGAAAGCAACAGGTTGAGAGCCAGCTCGACGATGAGGTCCGTGCATACGTGGATATGATGACGGACGAAAGGATCGCCGCCGGCATGTCTGCATCCGAGGCCCGCCGCACGGCCCTGGCGGAGTTCGGCGGCATCGAGCAGGTAAAGCAGGCCGTACGCGAACACCGCGCCGGCGCCAGGGTGGAGCTCATTCTTCAGGACGCGCGTTACGGATTGCGCCAGTTCTGGCGTAATCCCGGGTTCACCGTCACGGTAATCCTGACCCTGGCGCTTTCCATCGGCGCAAACACCGCGATCTTTTCCCTGGTGAATGCGCTCATGCTGAAGAACCTGCCTTATTCGCATCCCGAGCGGATGGGCACCATCTTCACGCGGATCACCGGCCCTGTTGCCTCAGACGAGCGGCACCATGTGAACGGTGAGCAATGGGAGCTGCTGCGCGATGATGTGCCCAGTCTCCTGTCGGCGGTATCGGGTATCCGGCCCTCGGGAGTCAATCTTCAAGCCAGCTCTCAAGCCGGATCCCAGGTGCAGTACGTCCACACCGGACGCATTTCCGCGAACTACTTCGACGTATTGGGAATCCACCCCATAGTCGGGCGCAATTTTTCCAGCGCCGAAGATCGTCCTCACGGCCCGAAAACGGTCATCCTCAGCTATAGCCTGTGGCACAATGCCTTCGCGTCCAACGCCAACATCATCGGACGAAGCATCCTGCTCAAGGGTGAGCCTCACACTGTCATAGGAGTCCTCCCCGATGGAGCAACCACTCCGCTGAACGCCGACATCTACACCGCCCTTCAGCCCGCCCGCGACGGCGAAGGGGGCGGAACCAACTTCGAGGCCATCACCCGCCTTCGCGATGGCGCAACCTGGCAACAGGCGGACGCCGAGATCAACCACGCCTGGTCTCTCCGTCCCCATCGCTACGAACTCGAAAACAACCCGGGCGCGCAGGTGACCTATTATTCGGTGCCGCTCCAAAAGGGCCAGTCAGCTGCGTTGCGGCCGCAGGTTCTGGCGCTGATGCTGGCCGCAGGACTTATTCTGCTGATTGCCTGCGCCAATCTCGCAGGTCTGACGCTGGTACGTGTGCTGCGGCGAATGCCTGAAGTGGCAACAAGGCTGGCGCTCGGCGCCTCACGATGGCAGATTCAAAGACAACTTTGGGTCGAAAATCTCCTGCTGGCATCGATGGGTGGAATCGCCGGCGTAGCAGTCGGTTTCATCGCTTTGCGCGGGCTGCTCCTGCTTCTGCCCGAACACTTTCTGCCGGTAGCCAGCGTGCCTCTCGATAGTCGAGTGCTGGTATTTACACTCTTCCTCTCTCTTTTCACCAGCGTGCTCTTCGGCATGCTGCCGGCCGTTACAACGCGAAGCTTCGATCTGCGCTCCGCAATCGGCAATCGCCACGCAACCGGTGGAGACCATCTGGGCTTGCGGCAGGCATTAATTGCCGGCGAGGTTGCTCTGACCGTAATACTGTTGGCCGCATCAGGTCTGCTCGTTCGTACTCTCATTCATCTTCAGACTTTGCCCCCGGGATTCAACCCGGCTGGTGTGATGACAGCGAGAGCCTCCCTGGACGATGTGCGCTATCACGATGCGGCAGCGTTCCGTAAGCTGCTCAATGAAAGCACCTCCGCGATGCGGCAGATTCCCGGCGTGCAATCAGCCGCTGTCGGCTTGAGCCTGCCGTATGAGCGCTCCCTGATTATGGGAGGCCTGGCGATCAGCGACGGCAAAGAAGCAGGTCAGAAGGCGATGGCGGATGAGGTATACATCACTCCCGATTATTTCGCCGCATTGCAAATTCCGCTTCTTGCAGGGCGTGCCTTCACCGAGGCAGATGGCCCTGGTGCGCAGCGCGTAGGCATCGTTAACCAGACATTCGCACGCAAATTTTTCCATGGAGCAAATCCGGTCGGACGTCATGTGATGGAGAACATGATGATTGTCGGGGTCGTCGAAGATGTGGCGATGGCTCCCGGCCTGGATGCCGTCGCACCTCTCACCGGCGAGGAAACCATCTACGTTCCTGCCGCGCAAATAGAGGACAGGATGCTCTCAACGATTCACATCTGGTTCCAGCCCAGTTGGATTGTTCGCACCAGCAAGCCCATAGAAGGATTGACCGCACAGATGCAGCGCGCGCTGGCAAGTGTCGATCCCAACCTGCCGTTTTCAGGCTTCTACAGCATGGGCGACCTGCTGGCGAAGACCCTGGCAGCACAGCGTGTTGAAGTCGCGCTTCTGAGCACGATGGCGGCCCTGGCTCTGCTGCTGAGCGCCGTCGGAATCTTCGCTTTGGTAGCAAATATCGTGGCGCAGAAAACGCGGGAAATCGGTATCCGCATCGCTCTGGGCTCTACCGTTCGTCAGGCTATGGTGCATATCGGAATGCCGGGAATACGAGCCTCGGCACTCGGACTCATCCTGGGTTTGATCTTATGTACCGGAGCATTGCGGGCTATGCACAGTGTGCTCTATGGAATAGGCGTCTATGACGCGCCTACGATCCTCATCGTTGTGTTGACGCTCGCGTCTGTAATGCTCATTGCTGCCATTGTGCCGACTCTGCGCATTGCACGAATCGATCCTGCAACAACCTTGCGAGATGAATAAGACAATGACGCGTCCTGTAAAGACAGAACTTTGACAAACTGAATCGATTCGACGATCCTCAGCCGGCGGCGCAGGATGCATTCTGTGATAATTTGGAAAAGGTGAGAGCTCGTAGCTCAGTTGGTAGAGCATCGCCCTTTTAAGGCGTGGGTCCTGGGTTCGAGCCCCAGCGAGCTCACCATTCAAACTCTCACTTTCCCTTCTCTCTCAGAGTAAAGTGCACAGCCGATAATGACCGCAGCCTTTCCGCGGCGGTCTCCGGCGTGATATCGCGCTGCGGCATTCCCAGCATCTCAAAACCCACCATGAATTTGCGCACTGTCGCCGAGCGCAGCAGCGGCGGATAGAAGTGCGCGTGGAAGTGCCACTCCTCGTGCGCCTCTCCATCGCATGGGCTCTGGTGGAAGCCCATCGTGTAGGGAAAACTCGTCTCAAAGAGGTTGTCATAGCGCGTGGTTGCCTGCTTCAGGATATCGGCCAGCGAGGTTTTCTCACGGTCTTCGAATTCCTGTAGCGATCCAATGTGCCGCTTCGACAAAACCAGCGTTTCGAAGGGCCACACTGCCCACCAGGGGACGACTGCCAGGAAGTCCTCGTTCTCACAAACCACGCGGATTGCCTCTTTCGACTCCACCTGGAGGTAATCGCAGAGCATGCAGGTTTTCTTCGCGGCGAGATACGCCTTCAGCGATTCGGTTTCCTGAACGGGCTCGTCGGGTATGTGCTCGGTCGACCAGATCTGGCCGTGAGGATGAGGATTGCTGGCTCCCATCATGGCTCCGCGGTTCTCGAAGATCTGCACATAGCGCAGTTCGGGCTGCCGGCTGAGCTCGGCGTATTGCTCGGTCCAGGCATCGACGACGCGGCGGATATCGACAATGTCCATGCGCGCGAGGGTAAGGCTGTGGTCGGGATGAAAGCAGATAACGCGGCAGCGTCCGCGTTCCTGCTCGGAACGCAGGAGCGGCGAGATGTCGGGCGGAGGCGCGGGTGAATCTGGGAGCAAGGCGGCGTAATCGTTGTCGAAAATGAATACGCTTTCATAACGGGGCGTCAAATGCCCCCCGGCGCGCGCATTTCCCGGGCAGAGATAGCATTCAGGGTCGTAGTGGACATTGGAGAATCCTGACGACGGGTTGACTTCTCCCTACCATGGCCTTTGCGTGCGATGCGGCGAAACCAGTACCCACTGGCGGCGCAAAGGATTATAGCGGCGATGCGGAAACTGCGATGCAGATGACGACACTTGCTTCCTTTCAGGCAGTTGGCTTCAGAGGAGGCGGCGCCACCGCCAGATACTCCCGGGCAAAGCGCTCAGCATAATCCTCGAGCAGGAGACGCACGCGCTCGGAATCCTTCGAGCGGACGATGAGACCTGCGTGATGATGCTTCTTCATCCGGTACATGATTTCAGGCGCGTCGAAGATCGACGTATCGGGCTCGCATGTTTTTGCAAGACACAGAACACTTCCCGCATGCTCCTCGCGCGCGGCAGGCAGCGCGTAGGGAACACCGCGCAGCGCGCTTACTTCGAGCCGAGCCCATTCTGCCCATAGATTCACACCCGTGGCCTGCTCCACTACATCGGCAATGAACGCTCCGCCCACGCGGGCCGCCACTTCCAGGAAGTAATAACGGCCGTCCATACCCCGGATGTATTCGGCATGCGTCACGCCACGCACCAGTCCCATAGCCGGCACCAGCCGCGCATTGATCGCTGTCAATTCCCGCGCGTCTGCAGAATTACGATTGATCACCCGGGTGGTAAAAACTCCGCCCTCGTGCATTACCTGCATGGGAGGCTTGCCGTACTGGCTCACAGCAGCAAACACCACTTGCCGCTCGCTTGTGATCGCGTCCACGTGGAAGATATCGCCGGCAACGAATCGCTCGAGCAGATAAAAGCTCTGCCGGTCGCCAAGCTCATCTAGAGAGCGCCAAAGCTGCTCCGGCTCATGAATTTTACGAATGCCGATTGCGGCCGCCTCGGCGCGGGGCTTAAGGACCCAGGGTCCCGGCACGTTTGCCATATAGGCGCGCAAATCATCGTAATTCAGCACCGGCGTAAATTCGGGAACCAGCGCTCCGGCGCGCTGCGCCTCAAAGCGCATGGCCAGCTTGTCGCGAAAATGCGTGGTCGTCGTACGCCCCATTCCAGGAATGCGCATGTGCTCACGGAGATGCGCAATCGTCTCCATGTCAAATTCGTCGAGCGCCACAAGACGCTCAATCTTGCGGCTTCTTGCCAAATACGTAACTGTATTAGTTACCTGTTCAAGGGTCAGCCCATCCGGCATGTAAACAACTTCATCCAGACTCTCGTGCGGCCAATCGGCGTGGCGATGATTCTCCAGGGTCAGCAGCAGCACCCGGCATCCCATGGCCGCGCATTGGCGCATGAAGGACTGGCCCTTCTCATACGTCGTCAGGCATAGAATCCACTCGCCGCGCTCTTGGCTCATAATGAACACCCAGAGAATCTGTCGCCCACTTAAGACGGACGTTTCATTGACGTTAGTTCTACCATAAGCTTGAGTTGCAGCTACTA
This sequence comes from Silvibacterium sp., assembly GCA_036264455.1. Taxonomy (GTDB): domain Bacteria; phylum Acidobacteriota; class Terriglobia; order Terriglobales; family Acidobacteriaceae; genus Silvibacterium. The sequence continues at coordinate 5,355 of DATAQX010000158.1, forward strand.
CGAGACACGATGACTGACGCGTCCTATTCCCGGCTCTCACATCTGCTCTCCGCGGATGCCACCGTTGCTCTTCAGGACCGCCTCACCGTGCTGTGGCATCAGATAGTGCCGGGGCAGGGTCTGACGCCCGACGCCAGGAGTGAATTTATGGAGACTGTCGCCGCGCAGCATCTGGCGAACTTCGAGCTGTGGCACATCGAAGACCAGGCCCGAACCCCCCACGCCACCGATCGCGAAATCGCCGACGTCAAGCGCGCCATCGATCGCACCAACCAGCGCCGGAACGACCTGATGGAGCGTTGCGATGCAGTGCTGCTCGCGGCGCTGGAGAGTGAAGGCCTGCCTTCGCCGGCCGCCGAACTGCATTCGGAGTCACCCGGCCTGATTCTGGACCGGCTCTCCATACTCGCGCTCAAGATCTTTCATACGCGGGAGGAGATTGAGCGGCCCAATGCTCCCGAGGGGCATGCGGAGCGCAACCGCGAACGCCTGCAGCTACTGGAGGTGCAGCGGAATGATTTAGCCGGGTGCCTTGAGCGGCTCTGGCGGTTGGTGGTCGGCGGAGAGCGCCGCTTCAAACTCTACCGCCAGCTCAAGATGTACAACGATCCCTCGCTCAATCCTGCCGTCTATACGCAGACCAGGAAGAAGTAATTCTTCTCCGGCCAAACTTGGGCCTGCTTTGCAGCGATTCCAGGCTGCCCTGTTGACGCCGGAGAGAGTTGTGCGTATAACTTCGTCGTTAACAGGACTTTCGCTTCCGCAAAACGACCGGAGCAATTAACAGATATGGGCCTTGTTCAAGGCCTTGAAGGAACGCCTGAATGTCAGATGCACGTCAGGGAAGCGCCAAAACGAAACAACCACGCACCATTGCGGGCAAAACACGGCCTGCTTCCAACCCAGCTCATCAACATTCGTTTACGCAATACCAAAATGCAGTGCAGTTCATGCAGGAAGGAAAATTCGAGAAGGCGCGGGTGCTTTTCGAGAAGCTCAGTCAGGATGGGGCTCCCGAGTTGCTGGAGCGCTCGCGGGTTTATCTGGTAGTGTGCCAACGGCACGCCCAGAAGCACAGCCTGGCGTTTGCCAGCCCGGGGGAACAGTATGACTATGCCGTCTCCCTTCTGAACACCGGCAACTACGAGGATGCACGCGACCAGTTTGATGGCCTGCTCGCGAAGGATCCGAGGACCGACTACGCGCACTATGGCCTGGCCGTGCTCAACAGCATCACGGGGCAGGCGGAGGAGTGCCTGGATCACCTGGCGCGGGCCATCAGTCTCAATCCTCAGAATCGCATTCAGGCGCGGAGCGACATCGATTTCAATGACATGGCAGACGATCCCCGCTTCACCGAGCTTCTCTATCCTGAAACCTAGAGCAACACCTCTCAGGCAGCAATTCACGGCCATGGCGCGTTACACTGTCGCTGAAGCATTCTATGGATTTGGCTAACACCCACCCACTTAAGCGCAAGACTGACCAGCCTGGCTTTCGTGTAGTAGCGATGGGCGGAGGGACGGGGCTCTCCACCCTGCTGCGGGGTCTCAAGCATCATGTGGCGTCGGCCAGCGGCGCACATACCGGCCACTGCGAGAACCCTCCGTGTCTCATCAGCCATCTGGCGGCCATCGTTACGGTCACCGACGACGGAGGATCGAGCGGGCGGCTGCGCAAGGACTTCAACATGCTGCCGCCGGGCGATCTGCGGAACTGCATGGTGGCCCTCTCGGAGGATGAGCACCTTATCTCGCAGCTCTTCCGGCACCGTTTTCGCACCGGCGGAGAACTGGTCGGCCATAATTTCGGCAACCTCTTCGTCGCCGCGCTGGCGGAGATGACGGGCGACTTCGGGCACGCCATCAAGCTGGCGGCCGAGGTGCTGGCGACCCGGGGATACATCTACCCCGCGACCTTCTCCGATGTAACGCTCAGCGCACGTATGACCGACGGATCGATCGTGCATGGAGAAACCAACATCACGGCCAGCCGCGTGCCGATTGCAGAATTGATGCTGGACCCGCCTGTAGCCGAGCCGCTGCCCGAGACGCTGGACGCGATTACAAAGGCCGATCTGATAACCATTGGTCCGGGCTCGCTTTACACCAGCCTGATCACCAACCTGCTGGTCAAGGGCATTCCCGAGGCGCTGGCCGAGGCGCGCGGGACGCGGGTTTACATCGCCAACCTGATGACCCAGGCCAACGAGAGTCTGCACCTTACGGCTTCGGAACACATCGAGCGGATCAATGATCACATAAGAAGCAAAATTGGCGAACACACGCGCCGGCCGATTTTTGACTACGCGCTGGTGAATACCGCCCCGGTTTCAGAGGCGGTGCGTGAGCGGTATGCGTCAGAGGGCGCTGAGGTCATTGCGCCGGACATAGAGCGGATCGAGGCGATGGGGATACGGTGCATCCCGGGCGATTTTGCCGCCGAGGGCGATGTGCTG
>DATAQX010000361.1:0-2407 GCA_036264455.1 Silvibacterium sp.
TGTCGATTCTGGTACAGAATCTGGCGACGATGCTCGGCCTTGGCCTGGGCATCGACTATGCATTGCTGATGGTGAGCCGGTTTCGCGAAGCATTGGCCGACGGATATGATCCCGGCTGCGCTGCCGATGTTGCTGCCCGGCAGGCGGGGGGGACGCTGATAGTCTCGGCCACAACAGTTGCAATCGGATTTTCAGCGCTGCTGATTGTGCCTATCAGCGAACTGCGCTCCATCGGGATAGCTGGCCTGCTGGTAACCGTTTTGAGTGTCATGCTGTGTACATTCATTCTGCCCTGGGTGCTTGGTCTGCTAGGACATCGCGTCGATGCCGCCAGATTGCGTCTTCCAGCCAGACTATTCAAAACGCGTGACCTGTGCGCGGCGAGTGAGCGGTGGGCGCGGTGGGGCAACATCGTAACCGGTCGGCCCTGGACAGCGCTGCTTGTCGCCGGGATTCCGCTACTGGTCCTTACATTCCAGGCACGCAGAATCTCTTCCGGGGTTCCTGACCGTGACTCGCTCCCGGCCACAGCCGAGTCAGTGAAAGCCCTGCACACCCTTCAAGGCATGGGGCGGTCGGGTATTGTGCAGTCCCTCCGTGTAATCCTGGAGTTACCGCCGCAGTCTCCGCCGCTCTCGCCGCCTGGCTGGCTTGCCGTCAGTCGCTTGACGAAGCACTTCCAGAGCGATCCCAGAGCGGAAGAGGTCTTATCTCTTCCGGCCCTCACGGGAATGTCTGACACGGCTGATGCTGTCGACCAGGTGCCCGAGCCAATCCGCAAGGGTTTTCTGCGCAGCGATGGGCAAGCTACCTTGATTGAGTTGCTGCCAACCGCCCATCTTTCTCCCACCGAACTGATTCGATGGGTGCGAGAGGTGCGTTCCTCCGATGTCGCGGCGATAACCGGCGTTTCCGGCGCTGTGCTGCGGGTTGGCGGCATTCCCGCGCTCAATGCGGATTATGATTCTGTAGCGAAGGAACGCTTGCCGAAGGTGATCTTTTGCGTCGTGTTGGGGAGCTTGCTGGCGCTCCTGATCGGACTACGTTCTTTAGTTGCGGCTGTCAAAGCAATTCTGCTCAATTTACTTTCAGTTGGCGCCTCATTTGGTGCGTTAGTTCTCGTTTTTCAGGAAGGCCACGGTGGCAGACTGTTTGGTCTCGACGGACCGACCGTCACCGTATTCCCGATCGTGCCGATTCTATCGTTTGCCATCGTCTTCGGATTGAGCATGGACTATGAGGTCTTTCTGGTCGCCCGAGTCCTCGAAGAGCGGCGACGCGGTTTATCTGAGAGAGCAGCAGTGATCGAGGGCCTGGCACGGACGGCCGGGCTCATCACGAGCGCCGCCTCAATTATGATTGCCGTCTTTATTGCATTCACCGTGGGAAGCTTTCTGGTCGTCCAGATGCTTGGCTTTACGCTCGCCGTGGCGGTGTTCATTGATGCTACAGTCGTGCGGATGGTTGTCGGGCCAGCTCTATTGCAACTTGCCGGCGACTGGAATTGGTGGCCTTATGGCTTATACGGGGTCCCGGTAACGTCTGAAAAGGAGCTCATCCCATGACGGCGAACACCCCCATCGTTGTCCCTTAAAACGGACGCTCAGGTGTCCGCACAGGGCCTCCCAACAGCCCATTAGGCGATTCGATTTAGGGCCAGTTAGCAGGCCCTAGTCAGAAGTTCTGAGGCTGGTTCTCTTCATCAGCAAAGCCAATTTCTGTTCGTGATTCATGGGCTCCCAGGGGACAAGTTTCTCGGCAAGCACATCCATTCTGCGAAACAGCGTTAACTCGAGGAAAAGTCCCATAAAATCCAGGTCCCGGAAGACCAACGAGCCGGACTCTCTCATCCTGTCGCGAAGCCGCTCGAAATGGACCGGCATCTCGGTCCAGTGAAGGCTGGCACGATGGTGATGGCAGAGGTGGTATCCCTCGTTCAAGAAGTTCACCTCGTCCACAACCGTTACGGAATTCGCAAAATAATCCTCAGGCCGCTCTGGATCACAGAATGCGTGCTGGACCCATGCGGTGATTGCGTTGATGAAATTCATGCAAAGAAGAGGAACCAGGACGAACAGCGTCCCGATTCTCCAATCGTAAATAAAGACAGCCGCGAAGTAAGCATAGTAGCGCGCCATTCCCCAGAGCATGCGTCTTCGGTTCTTTTCATCGCCTCTCGCTCGAAAATAGGCGTAGGGAGCAATCCCCAGCACCGTCCAAATGTTGTCTGAGAGATACCAGACGAAATCGAGTCGGCTCGTTCGATCGTAGCCCATGTTGCTGCGAGTGTCGTCGGGTCCGCTGTTCTCTCTATGGTGAAGACACACATGAGCTGTCCGACCGAGTTCCGGAGCGTTCCCATATAAATACCCCAGGAAGAATTCGAGGTAGCGCCCGAAGACTTTCT
>DATAQX010000159.1:0-5106 GCA_036264455.1 Silvibacterium sp.
TGGTCGCCTGCGCCAACATCGCCAACTTGCTGCTGGCCCGCGGGCTGAGGAACCGGCGGCAGACGGCAGTCCGCGTGGCGCTGGGCGCATCGCGCGGGCGCCTGGTGAGGAATGCGCTTCTCGAAAGCGTTACGCTGTCTCTGATCGGCGGCGTCGCCGGTGTGGCTGTGGCCTGGGCGGGGGCGCGGTTGATTCTTTATCTCGCCTTCCACGTGTTGGAGCGAAGCACCTGGATTCCGGTGCAAGCTACGCCCTCGACGGGGGTTCTGCTGTTCGCGCTGGGAGTTTCGTTGCTCACCGGCGCAATCTTCGGAATAGTGCCAGCATGGATGACCTCGCACGCCGAGCCGGTGGAGGCGCTGCGTGGCGCCAACCGTGAGGTGGGAGGCGGTCGTCCTTGGGCGCAGAAGGCGCTGGTCATAGCGCAGGCGGCGGTATCGCTGGTGCTGCTCAGCGGAGCGGCGATGCTCTGGGGCAGCCTGCGTAATCTGGAGCAGCAGGACTTCGGGTTCGACCCAGATGGCCGCTACCTGATTTCCATCGATTCCCCTATCCTGTCGAACTACAAGCAGGAGCAACTAATACCGCTCTATCGTGAGATCCAGGACCGCCTCAGCGCCATTCCTGGGGTGCGCGGCGTGAGCTCCGCGACCTATGCGCCGATGACCGGCAGTCAGTGGGGCCACAACATTCGGGTTCAGGGCAAACCAGAGCCCGGCGCGAAGGACGATGTATTCGCCGACTGGACCCGCATAACGCCCGGGTTCTTCGATACGATCGGCGCCCGAATGCTGGCGGGCCGCGCCATCAACGAAGACGACAACGGGAATACGCGGCACGTGACTGTCATCAATGAGGCCTTTGCCAAGAAGTTTTTTGGGAACCAGAATCCCATCGGCCAGCATTTCGGTCCCGCTCCGGTGGTGAATGCGGGAACCTATGAGATTGTCGGTGTCGTCCAGAACATCCATTACGTGCCTTGGGGCTTCAGAGATCCGGCCCGGCCCATGTACTACATCCCCGACGCGCAGACCGTCCACTTCGATCAGCCGGATCTCCAGAGCGACGAGCTTTGGTCGCAGAACCTCTGGAACATCGTGATCTGGGCGCCGGAGCATCCGGGGAACATGCTCATGCAGGTGAAGAAGGCGCTGGCCGAAGTCAATCCAAACCTGGTAATGCATGACTTTCAACCATATTCGCGAGTGATTCAGGAAACATTCGATCAGCAGAATATGATCGCCAGCCTGACCTGGCTGTTTGGCGCTGTTGGCCTGGTGCTAGCTGCGGTTGGCCTCTACGGCGTGACCGCATACGGCGTGGAGCAGCGCAGGAGCGAGATTGGCGTGCGCATGGCCCTGGGCGCCGATCGCGGCTCAGTGGTCGCTATGGTGCTGCGCGGAGCGTTCTGGCAGGTCGGCATTGGATTGGGGATCGGGATTCCGGCGGCGATTGGAGCGGGATATCTCATGGCCAGCCAGCTTTTCGGAGTCGCACCGTGGAATCCGTTACTGTTGGCAGGTGCGACTGTGCTTCTTGGATTGGCGGCGCTGGTCGCGGCGGTGATCCCGGCGCGAAGGGCAGCAAGCATCGACCCGATCCAGGCGCTCCGCAGCGAATGACCCACTCGGAAGCAATCCAGAGCTTCCCCGCCGGGTGGAGCTTTATGTATCCGGGGTCGGGGAGCTTCAAGACTGCCTTTGGAACGCGCTTCCGCTTTCCTTTTATCACCTTCGCCATGATCGCGGCCTCCAATGCCGTGACCAGAGCCTGGCTCATCTGAGAAGTGCGTGACTATCTGCCCGTTTGGCGGGACTTATGTATAAATACCTATTGTAAAAATAGGTAGTTTAGTCATAGAATTCCCGACATGGCGAAAAACCCCGAACATCGCGACCTTTTCCCCGGCGCACTGGAGATCATGATTCTCCAATCGCTGCGGCTGAAGCCCATGCACGGCTATGCGCTGGTGAAGCACATCAAGCTGGTTTCCGACGACCTGCTCCAGGTGGAAGAAGGTTCGCTCTATCCAGCGCTGCAGCGAATGCTGAAGGAAGGCTTGCTCGAAGTCGAAACCGGAACCTCAGCCAAGGGACGTCCAACACGAATCTATCGGCTCACCGAGGCAGGCATGCAACACCTCGAACGGGAGGTCGTCAGTTTCGAGAAGATGTTCGCCGGTATCACGCGCGTGCTGGCCGCAGCCAGAGCATAGGAGGTGTTGCTTGTCACTATTCAGCCGCTTCTTCTTCCGGAATCGCCGGTATGACGACATCTCGGTGTCCATCCAGGAGCACATCGACGAGCGGATCGACGAATTGATGGAAGAGGGCATGTCGCGCGCCGAAGCTGAACGAATGGCGCGCCGCGATTTCGGCAATGTGACACTCATTCAGGAGCGCAGCCGTGAAGTATGGCAGTGGCAGAGGCTCGAATCGCTGGTGGTGGATCTAAAGCATGTATGCCGCCGGCTAGGGCGCTCGCCGGGGTTCGCGATCACGGTGGTGCTCACGCTGGCTATCGGCATCGGGGCAAATACGGCGGTCTTCAGCGTGCTCAACAGCGTGCTGCTCCGGCCGCTGCCTTACTCTCAGCCGCAGGAGCTGGTTGCGATACGCCTGCATGCGCCGGGCGCTCCCGGGCTGGCCGATTTCCGGGATGAGCTGCGCTTGTCGGCCTCGATGTATCTCACCTTTGCCGCGCACAATCGCACCTTTCAGTCGGTGGGCGTGTGGCTGCCTGGGACTGCCGGCATTACCGGGCTCGCGCAGCCGGAGCAGATTAACACGGCGCTGATCACCGACGGCGTTCTCCAGACGCTTGGAGTGCCTGCCGCTGCCGGGCAATGGCTTACGGCGGCCGATCAGGACCCGCGCGGACGGCAGCGGGTGATGCTCAGCTATGGGTATTGGCAGCGGCGCTTCGGCGGCGACCCCGGCGTGGTGGGCCGCACCATCAGCATCGATTCACAGCCGCATGAGATCGCGGGTGTGATGCCGCGCGGATTCAAGATGGTCAATTACGATTTCGATCTGCTGATACCGCTGGCGTTCGATCCGGTCAAGCAGATATCGGCCGGCTTTGCCTACCATGGCATCGCGCGGCTTCTCCCGGGCGTAACGATTCCGCAGGCCGACGCCGATGTGGCCCGCCTGCTCAATGTCTGGATGGACTCATGGTCCAACGGTCCGGACAGCGATGCGCACTGGTATCTCAACTGGAAGATCACGCCGGCGCTGCTGCCTTTGAAAGAGGAAGTGGTAGGCAGCGTGGGCAACGTGCTGTGGATCGTCATGGGCACAATCGGCGTAGTGATGCTGATCGCATGCACCAACGTGGCCAACCTGCTGCTGGTACGCGCCGATGCTCGCCAGCAGGAGCTTGCTGTGCGCTCGGCGCTTGGCGCCGGCAGATGGCGGATTGCCCGCGAGCTGCTGCTGGAAAGCCTTACGCTTGGCCTGCTCGGCGGCGCGGTCGGCGTGGGAGCTGCGTACTCGGGACTGCGCCTGTTGATCGCCGTTGGCCCGGAAAATCTGCCGCGCCTGGGCGAGATCTCGCTCGACGGCCGATCCATCGCATTCACCCTGTTACTGTCGTTGCTCTCCGGGTTGCTCTTCGGCTCCATTCCTGTGCTGCGTTATGCTCCTTCGCGGCAAAACATACCGCTGGTTGGCGCGATGCGAACGGCGAGTGCAAGCCGGGAGCGACAGCGTGGCCGCAATCTGCTGGTCATGGCGCAGGTAGCCATGGCGCTGGTGCTGCTCATCAGCGCCGTACTGATGATCCGTACCTTCAATGCGATGCGCAACGTCGATCCGGGTTTCTCCGATCCGGCATCGCTGCAGGTGATGCGCGTTTCGATTCCGGAGATAGTGGTTCGCGATCCAGTGTTGGTCACGCGGACTCAGAACAGCATCCTGGACAATGTCGCCGCGATTCCCGGAGTTTCTTCCGCAGGCTTCGCCGCTTCCGTCCCCATGAGCGGAGCCGAACCGAACTGGGATGGCATTTTCGTCGAAGGGAAAAACTACGAACACGAGAATGCGCCCATGCGCCTCTACAACTACGTTTCGCCCGGTTATTTCCATACCGCCGGCACGAGAATCGTTGCAGGACGCGAATTTGAGTGGACGGAAGTATACGGCTTGAGGCCGGTGGGAATGGTGTCTGAGAATCTCGCCCGCGAGCTATGGGGATCGCCCGGCGCCGCCATTGGCAAGCGCTTCCGCGAATTTCCCAGCATGCCCTGGCATGAAGTGGTCGGGGTGGTACAGGATGTCAGCGAGAACGGTGTCAATCAGATCTCGCCCGCGACCGTGTACTGGCCTTCGATGAAGCATGATCTTTACGGCCCGGGACCTCTCGACGCAAGGCGTACGCTCTACTTCGCAATGCGCACCAATCGCGCCGGGACGCCGGCCTTCATCAACGAAATGCAGCAGGCTGTCTGGTCGGTAAATTCGAATCTGGCGGTGGCCTCCATCAGCACCATGCAGGATATCTCCAGCCAGTCGATGGCCCGCACCTCGTTCACGCTCGTCATGCTGGCCATTGCCGGAACAATGGCGCTCGCGCTCGGCATCCTCGGCATCTATGGCGTGATCTCGTATGCGGTCTCGCAGCGCACGCGTGAGATCGGCATCCGCATGGCGCTGGGCGCGAACAAGAGCGAACTGGCCTGGATGTTCGTTCGCTCGGCGCTGGTGCTCACCGGCATTGGCACGGTGGTGGGCCTTGGCGCGGCAGCCGCACTCATGCGCCTCATGCGAACGCTATTGTTTGGCATCAGCCCGCTCGATCCGGTCACGTTCACACTCGTACCGCTTGCCCTGGTTGGTGCAGCGGCGCTGGCAAGCTATCTGCCTGCGCGCCGCACTGCTGCTATCGACCCCGTCGAAGCGCTTCGAGCCGAGTAATTAAGCAGCGGGATCTGTAGTTGTAGCCAGGTTGCCGGAGGCCTGCGGCATGCTGCTGCTCATTCAAAGCCGCTCGGTTTCGAGCCGGATCATTTGCTTATCGCCAGCACAGACCTGCGCGGCTCTGTGCCCACCACCGCGGTCAAACCCGCTAAGACTCTGGTTGTTCTGCAACAGGCTTGCGGTTCCA
>DATAQX010000181.1:0-2014 GCA_036264455.1 Silvibacterium sp.
GAAACTCCGTCGCAGGGAATTTTGTCCCATCCACCGATCCCTCTATTGCTGCGGCCGCGAGCCGATCCGGAAGGGAAGCAGGGTCAGACGTCTTGGGGTGCAGCGGATCGAGGACCCGCATCATCCCAGAGGGTATCGCGAACTCCGTTCGAAAGCCGAGATGCGGAAGGTGCTCAACCGCAAAATCGTCGAACAGAATCGACAATGTGCGATTTGTCAGGTGACGTTGACGAATTACAGCGACATCGTACCCGACCACATCGATCCGCGAGGAATGGGAGGGGTGCGGAGAGACGATCATCCAGAGAATATCCAGGCCGCGCACTTCTGGTGCAACGGGGAAAAGGGCTCGACTCGGGAGTACTAGAGGTTGTCCTGTGGTTTTTGCGGTCGCGCGCCATTTGACCGAGTTTTGAATGCAGGATACAAACCTTGCTTCAGCACACAACACTGCAGATATGGAGGCTTCCATGCCACAGCTGGTGAGCTCAGCCCTTACCAATGAACCCACAGAGCAGGAGGACCTTTCGGGTCCGCCGCCTGCCAACCGCCACCGCTTGCCGGACGAGGGTGCCGCCAATCACTCATCACTTCTCCATCGCCGGACATGAAGGTTATCTCACCGTCGGACTGTATCCCAACGGCAAGCCAGGCGAGATCTTCATCCGCATGGCCAAGGAAGGTTCGACGATCGCCGGGTTGATGGAGTCGTTCGGCACCGTCGTGTCGGTCGCATTGCAACATGGGGTTCCGCTGCGTGTGCTGGTGGGAAAGCTTGCTCACACCCGTTTCGAGCCCTCGGGCTGGACCGGCAACCAGCAACTGAGCTATGCCAAGTCCATCATGGATTATCTTTTCCGCTGGCTGGAACTGCGCTTCCTGTCCGGAACGCAGCTGCCGCTGTTTGTCACATCAGTGGCGACCCGTGCGAAGGCCGGCGAGGCGCCAAACCAGACGCCTCCCACCGGCGTCTCGACACTCCTCGAGGATGCGTATGGCGTAGGAGATGCTCCGCTCTGCTCGACCTGCGGCGCATTGATGGTGCGCAACGGGAGTTGTTACAAGTGCGTCAACTGCGGCGGAACCAGCGGTTGCAGTTGACCTCTTCTGCGAGGGCCGCAGCGCTAGAATAATCAGTCACAAGAAGGGATGAGGCCGGCATTGAATTTCCCGCCCGTAGTCCTCGGTACATCTGGTCCGGCCTTAAACCGCGCGATCTCGCGAACTGTCAGACGGTTGACACCCTTCCTGATGCTCATGTACGTCGTCTCATTTCTCGACCGCTCGAATATCGGCTTTGCAAAACAGGCGTTGGAGAGATCGGTAGGCATTTCCGAAAGTGTCTACGCTTTAGGCGCGGGTCTGTTTTTCGTCAGCTATTCGTTATGCGGATTCCCCAGCAACTTGATCCTTCATAAGGTGGGCGCGAAAAAGTGGCTTGCTTTCCTCATGGTGGGCTGGGGAGTGGTATCGATGGCCAACATGTTGGTGAGCGGTGCCACCTCGTTTTACCTTTTACGGCTGCTGCTCGGCGTGTTAGAAGCAGGTTTCTTCCCAGGCGCGATTCTCTACCTGACCTATTGGTTTCCCAACAGCATTCGCGGCCGGGTTCTTGGACTGTTCTACATGGGTATTCCGCTTGCGCTCATTATTGGCGGCCCGCTCTCGGGTCTGCTGCTTGAGATACGCCCGTTGGTCGGGCTTCAAAGTTGGCAGTGGATGTTTCTTGTGGAAGGCTTCATGGCAGTCGTTCTCGGGCTGTCCGTATTTTGGTATCTGGATAATAGGCCGTCGAATGCTTACTGGCTGCCGGCCGGGGAGAAACAAGCGCTGGCGAATGCATTGGCACTTGAGGAGCAGGAGCGGCGCTCCTCCGGACCCGCGAAGCTCCTCCCCATGTTCCGCAATCTTCGAGTCATGCACTTCCTGCTGATCTATGCCCTCATTCAGATCAGTACCTATGGAGCGGTTTTCTATCTCCCTGCCGAGATATCGGCCCTTCTGCATAGGCCCG
>DATAQX010000256.1:0-13344 GCA_036264455.1 Silvibacterium sp.
CCCAGTTGATACTCCGGCGCCTTCGCCCCACTCCAGATGCTGTCCGCGTTGGCTGTAAAGAAGCGCTCATAGTGCGGATCGGGCAAAACCTCATCGAGCTCCTGCAGATTGCGCACGAAGATGCCCTTGAACTGCGATCCATCGCCGCCACAATCCGGTTCGCACGGCTCATGCAGAATGCCCTGCGCGTCCGTGAGCTTCGGCGCGGAGAACACTGCCGCCGCAATGCTGCGCGCTTCTGGCAGAAGCGACGCGTCATGCTCCACCTTCGAAAGCTCCGCCAGGCCGCCCAGAATCACGCCCTGGTTATACGTCCACGTCGTCTTGCCGTTATTCGCGCACTTCGCGTCAAGTCCATCATTCACAAGATGATCGGCGTTGATCATCCCCGAGCCCAAAAACCAGCGCCACTCCCGTGTGGCCCACGAGAAATACACTTTGCGCTGCCGCGCGCTCTTCGCCCGCTTCGCAAGGTGCGCCGCAACTGAAAGGAAAAGCTCATTGGCAATCGCGTTCTTGTAGTTCCGGTCTTTGCTCCACCAGATGCCACCATTGCACGTGTCATCCCAGCCGCCCGCCATATTGGCGAAGATCGATTTCGCCGTCACCAGATATCGCCCATCGCCGGTCAAGTCGTAGACATCGATCCACGCCAAAGCCCACCAGCCTTCGTCGTCGTAGAACTTGTTGATAAATCCCGCTGAGGTCTTCTGCGCCGCCCGAAACGCATTGGGAAAAACCGAATCGAACTTCTTCGATCCGCTTACGCGCGAGTAATCGGCGAGTGTAGTGACCGCATTCGCCGAATTCCACCAGCCCGTCGTGCGATACAGGCCGGTCTGCGGGTTATACCAGGACTGCAGCGCGCGGATCGCCAGTGTGGCTCGCTCCTCGCACGAAACATCCTCCGATGACACCGCCCGTGCGCTCGCAGCGAACAGCATGCCCAACACCCCCACGCATAAAACCGCGCGGCCGCAGCCATGAAACGCGCGTTCGCGAAACACGCAACTCATCTTCACGCCTCTACTTCTTCGCCGCCGACATCGATGGCGGAGCAGCGTCCGCCGCACTTCCCCACTGCGTGTTCGGCTTCGGACCCATCGTCAGCACCAACTTCGCGCCGTTGGCAATATCCGAGTGGCTGAACCACGGCTTGTTCCAAGGTTTGCCATTCAGCGTCGCCGACTGGATGTACATGTTCTTCGTCGAATTGTTTTTCGCTATCACAGTGAAATCATGCCCATTGCGCATGTGAATGGTTGTCTCATCGAAGATCGGGCTTCCCATGATGTAATCCGGACTCGAGGGGTCCACAGGATAGAAGCCAAGCGCGCTCATTACGTACCACGACGCCGTCGATCCCTGGTCGTCCATTCCCGGGAAGGCCAGCCCATACCGATCGCTGCCGTACATCAGTGACAGAATCTCGCGCGCGAGCTTCTGCGTCTTCCACGGCTGCCCGCCCCAGTCGTAGTAGTACGCCGCCTGCTGGTCTGGTTGGTTGCCCTGCACATACTGACCGATCACGCCCGTGCAGTCGCGGCAGATTCCCTTCGCCGTGTAAGGAGTGCTGAAGAACGCATCCAGCTTGGCATCGAACTTCTCACGCCCGCCCAGCAGATTTATCAACCCCTGGACGTCATGCGGCACCAGCCACAATGTCGACCAGCCCGAAGCCTCCTTCATCATGAAATTGTAGTAGGGCTCCTTCGGATCAAATGGCGAAATCCAGTTGCCGTCCGCGGCCCGTCCGCGCATGAATCCCACCGAAGGGTCGAAGACATTTTCATAGTTATGCGCCCGCTTTATGAACATCTCGTAGTCGGCTTCCCTGCCGAGCTTCTTCGCGTAGAGGGCCATCGCGTAGTCGTCCCAACTGTACTCGAGCGTCGTGGCCGCGCCCGCTTTGCCGCCCGCATACGTCGGACTCGGATTCCCTTTCGGGACGACATCGGAAATCCATCCGTTCTTGATGTACTCGGCGAGATCGCCACGCGGCCCATTCGGGTCGGTCGCATTCTTGCGCAGATACTCGTACACTCCCCCGTAATCGAACTGCAACCCGCGCTCCCAGTCGCCCAGATACATGAAGACCGCGTTGTCTCCATGGAACGACGTGCCCATATATCCGCGCTCGCGCGCCCGGTCGAGTTGCGACTTGAGAATGTCCAGCTTCACATCAGGCTCAAGCAGCGTCAGCAGAACAATCTGGTTCCGGCCCGTGTCCCAGAAGGGCACTCCGTTGTAGCGGTCGTAGGTCGCCGTCTCCACCTGACCATCGCGCGTCTGGAACTCTTCGCCCTTACGCGCCACCAGTTGCGGGCTGGCGAAAGAGTGATACAGGCACGAGTAGAAGAGCATCTTCTCTTTCTCAGTGCCGCCCTTCACCTGGATCGCATTCAGCTTCTTCGCCCACGCCTCTTCGGCCTGCCGCTTTACGCGGTCAAAGTCCCAGCCCGGATCTTCGGCGTTCAACCGGGACTCGGCCTTCTCGTAGCTGACTCCGGTTGCCACTTTCATCAGCACCTGTTCGCCCTGCGTGGTTGCGAAGCGAATGTATGCACCGGCGAAGTTTCCGGAGATGGTCTTCTCCTCCGGCGCCACATCGTCATAGCCGATCATCGAGTAGTCGTTCGGTCCCCGAGCAGGAATCTGTCGAAACACGCCAAAAGTTATGAACGGCCGCGAGAACTTCGCGACAAAGTATGTGCCTTCGTGCGATTTTCCGCGCACGGTGCGGTCGTCGACGATCTCTACATCGCCGCCTTCGCGTCCGAGATCCATTAGCACATGTGCCTTGTCGCTCTTGGGAAAGGTGAAGCGGAAGATGCCTGTCCACGTGGTCGCGCTCATCTCGGCGAGCGCATGAAAGTCGTCGAGATAGACGCTGTAGTATCCGGGGGAAGAGGTTTCGCGTGACTTGTCGTACACCGATGCGCTGCGTTCCGGCGGCACTGTGAAGTCTCCTACCATTGGCATGACTGTTGGACTGTCGTCCGCGCCGCTGGTGAAGCCATACATCATTTGGTTGGGATAGAAGTAAGGCGCACGCACTCCGGCAGGATAATTCACATCGAGGTTTGCATTGATTGGACCCAACTGGGTTGACGCGTGGGGCAGCATCGCCGCTGGAATCGTGAAGCCCGAGTAAAGCTGCTCCCCCGGAGGCGGCGCATTGCCAATCAGCTTCTGGTCATCCAGCGGAGCAGTGCCTACCAAACCGTTTGCATATTGAACAGGAGTCTTCGCGGCGTGCCTGCCGGTCTGTGCGCCTGCGTGGAGGCAACAGGCTGCCAGCAGGGCTGCCCCCGCACAGGGAAGCGATCGAGGGATTGCTGTCATGCCTACACTCCTCAAGTTGACGATTGAAACGGATTGAGGGCAGCCGCCAATGGAAATGTCAGCGGCCGATTGACACTACTTCTCCGCTGGCACCAGGGTCATCGCTAGTACCACCACGTTGCGGTTGCTGGGAAGACTCACGCTGCGCGTCGTCTTCGTGCCGTCAAGCGTGAAGGAGTAGGCGCATGCGTTGAATGGATTCCCATCCTTCGATCCATCGCCCACCAGCCGGTACGGCATCTGCACCGCAACCGACTCGCCGGGAAGGTTGCCGCCGCCCGCCCAGTCGCTCATGCCCTGCGTGAATGAAGACGAGGTGCCGTCGGTGTAGTTCACCGAGAAGGTCTGCGTCTCCTGCCTTCCTTCCACCGCGACTCCCAGTATCTTCAGGCTCGAGAACTTGCCTGCGGGCAGCGTCACGGTCCTGCTCGTCACTGCATCCGGCGCATTGGCCGGGCCCAACTTGAACACTACCTCGTCGCCGACCTGCTCCGTGCCTATCGTTTCGGCTGAGAAGGAGTACCCGCCGCCATCCAGGCTCGCGTTCGGTTCGAACTTCGATCCGTCCGTGTAGATGCCCGTCACGTTGTAAGCGGAAGAGAGGCTCACCGGGACCGTGCCGCTGAGCACCGGCGTTACCGATATCCTGGTCGTCGCGCTGTGGGCCCGCTCGCCCGAGCTGCCAGAAATCGTAACCGTCACTGTTGCAGGAGCGGCCGACGCGCTCGCCCTCAGCGTCATAACGCTCGTCCCTGTTGTACTCGCCGGGTTGAAGGTGGCTGTCACTCCCTCGGGAAGCCCCGAAGCCTTCAGCTCCACATCGCCTGCGAAATTGCCTCGCGGCATAACCAGGATGCGGCTCGTGACCGACCTGCCCTGTGAAACCAAGGTGGCCGGCGACGCCGAGATGGTGAAGTCCGGTGCACCCGCGTTGGGGGAGGGCAGCACGTCATACAGCGGCTGCACCGGCTTTACCTCGGGATTCTCCTCGGCCACGGAGATGGCCAGAATGCGAATCCCCGAGTTGTCCGGCAGCCTCAGGCTCTTCGCGCCTGCCGGAAGATCTATGGCATATCCGAATAGATAGGAGTAGCTGTAGGGCACATTCTTCCCTGCCGCATCATGATGGTGGCTGCAGTACCATGCCAGCGTGGCGCGTTTGATGAAGCCGGGCTTCAGCCCGGTCATCTCGCCGTAGTTGTCCTGCGAG
This sequence comes from Silvibacterium sp., assembly GCA_036264455.1. Taxonomy (GTDB): domain Bacteria; phylum Acidobacteriota; class Terriglobia; order Terriglobales; family Acidobacteriaceae; genus Silvibacterium. Next base: position 4,556 of record DATAQX010000256.1, read on the forward strand.
ATGTCACCCGAGCTCCATGCGCGGTCGTCCCACTGGCCGACGAATCCGCCCCAATCTTCGACATTTAGCTCCGTCTTCCGGTCGCCCGCCTCGAACGTTGCCTTCTTGTCGCCGTTGGCCGATGCCGCGAGCACATACACACGGTTGTAGCGGCCCGCCGGCAGCGCGATCGTTTGCCCTTTCGCGATCACTGCGTTCGGCGTGCCCGTCTTCGCCGCGGCGAGGCGAAACATCACGTCGTTGAACGCAAGCTGATGGGGAAGCATCTCCGCGGGCAGCGCGTTGCCCTTGCCGTCGAAACCGGTCACTGATGCATCGCCGTCGTCCGTGGCCGTCGCCGCGTCGTACGTCAACGGCACCGGCTCTGACCGCACACCTGTGACCTTCGCTTCCGCCGCGCCGAGCTTCACTGCGAACGCCCGCGGCTCGTATGCACCGAACGACGCCACCAGCGAGCCGTTACTCACCTTCGCCTCGCCCAGTGGCTGCTCCTGCCCATTCACCTCGCGCGCACTCGTGATCGGCGCCGCGAACGACACGCGCACGTCGGACTGGGGTTTGCCGTCCAGCTCCACTAGGCGCACGATAACCTCGTCGCTTGCCTCTGCCTTCTTCACCGCCATCACGCGGATGCGCGGACTGCTGAGTTTCACCAGTGAGAAGCTGCGCCCCAGCGCACCCCCGTGCCTGGGCGACTCGAAGCCGATCAACGGATCGTTCAGCCGCAGCGCCTGCCAGTCGGTTTGCGCATCGCGCCATCCCTGCGCATGACCCGAGATGCCGTAGGTGAATTCATGGTGGCCGATATCCTGCGTACCCTGGTCCGCATAGCCGCCCGCCGTTCCCGGCGTTCGTAGCAGCGTCAGCCGGATCGTGTGATCGTTCGGCTTGTCCGAGCCGTTCTTGCAATCGGTCAGAATTGTCGCGCCGAACTTGCCGCTCATGTCGGTCAGGTCGATCCACTGGTGCGACGGCACTTCGAACTTCTTCGGCTGCGCCGTCGGCCGCTCAATTGTGCCGACGTCCCAGTTGTAGGTCGCCACCTCATTCGACGCCGTGAGTGGAAATACCGCCTTCAGGTTCACCTCGCGCGTGTTCCAGTCGACCACGTTGCCTACCTCAACCCGCTTGCCCGCATCGCCCGCTGCGAGGCTGATCGTCTGCACAAACCGCGACCCCGCGGTCTCCCGCGTCACCTCAATCGCTACGCGCACCGGCCCGTCTTCCACCACGCGAATTTTCGCTGGACCCGAAACATATTCCTTCGGAGCCGCCTGCTCCTGATTCCAGTCCATATTCCACGCGGGCCACTGCTGCGGGTTGTCGTGGGAGATCGCCAGCCGCGCCGGCGCAGCGAGAAGCTCGCGTCCCGTTTGCTTATCGAAGATGCTCGCCACGTCCCCGTCTGCATTGAGCTTCACGCGGTAATAGTCGTTCTCGAGCTCATCCTGCGTCACGCGCAGATGCGAAGCGTCCGCTTCTTTCACCGCGCCCGCCACCACGTGATACACCGCGTAGCCCACCGAAGGCACGTTGGCCTCGAACACGACGTTGCCGTCCGCAATCTGCGCCGGCGACTCCCTGCCGTCAGGAGCCGTCACATGCGCCGCCTTCGGCATCCCATCGGGGAAGTCCACCTTCGCCTCGACGACATCCTGCCGCGCAATGTTCAGCGGATTGAACACCACCACCGGCACGCCCTGCCCTTCGGTGTTCAGCGCTGCGGAGATGCCTTCTGTTGCGCTCTTCAATACGTCCGCGAACTGGTTCATGGCGATTACATCGTCGTTCCATGCAAACTCGTAGGCCCGGGGCGTTGCCGTTCCCGCGGCCAGATCGTGAAAGTGCGCCGCCATGGCCAGCGTCCACGCATCATTCAGCCGCTCCATCGGATACGACCGCGCTCCCAACCACTGCGCGGCAATCGACGATTTCTCGGCGGCATCGGCCAGCAGCTCTTCCTTCCGGATCCACCGCTTCTGGTAGGCCTGCGACGTCAACGATCCCGCCGAGTGATTCGTCAGCTCCAGCTCGCCCGTATAGCGAGGCAGCCGCGCCTCTTCGGCCGGGGTAATGTCCTTGAACATCTGGTCCGCCGTCGCGGAGATCACATGCACCGGCCCCAGACCCACTTGCATCTCCGGCCATTCCGGATGCTTCTCGCTGCGGAAATAGAAGCCGTTCACCGGAGGAAGATCCACCCTGCCCTTGGTAATGATCTCCTCCAGCCGCTTTACCGACTCTTCATTCGGCGCGCCGCCGATGTCTCCCGTTCCGTAGTAGTGGTAATCGGTAAAGACTCCGGTCGCCTTGCCGTTGTTCAGCACGCGCGCCGCCCAATCACCCTGGAAGCGCTGCTCTTCCCGGCGCTGCTGCGCCCCGGCAAGTGCCTGCTGTTCACCGCGCAGGGCAAAATATTTCTGCAGGTCTGCCTGATCGTCCGTCTTGTCGTGCTGCGCCTTCTCCAGCTTCTGCTGCAGCTCGCCAAGCTGCTTTTCCAGGTCGGCTGCCACGGGGTTGGGGGGCGACGGATCGAGCGGCTTGCTCAGGTCCGTCGTAATGCTTCCGCTATACGAGCCTGGGTTCAGCGCCGCCAGCACCGTCTGCCCATCCGGACCAACCCACACGCCCACGTTGAACGGCGTGCCTTCCGGCGTCTTCTCGATCGAGTCAGGACCGCCCGCATTCGCCGACGATCCCCACGTCAGCTTCTGTGTCGAGAAGGCCTTCACGCCCGAGTGCGCAAGAATCGTCGGCAGTGAAGACGGAAAGCCGAAGCAGTCCGGCAGCATATACTCTTCGCTCGACTTGCCGAACTCTTTACGGAACCAGTCGTTGCCGTAAAGCACCTGTCGGATGATGGCCTCGGCGCTCGGCGCGTTCACGTCGCCCTCTTCCATCGACGAGCCGGCCGGGAACCAGCGCCCTTCCGCCACATACTTCTGCATCCGCGCAAAATCGGCCGGGTAGTATTCCTTCATCAGTCGATAGCGGTTCGCCCCGCTGAAGTTGAAGACGTAGTGCGGATACTTGTCCAACAGCCGGAAGTTATCTTCCATCGTCTTGCGCAGATACTCGTCAATCACCTGTGGATACTCCCACCGCCACTCCGTATCCAGGTGCGCATAGCCTACGGCGTAGAGTGTCGGCTGCTTGCTCAGGTCGGGCTTCTCTGAGGATTGAGCATGAACGGCGGCAGTCAGGGTTGCACAGGCCAGCAGCGCGGAGCCGATACACAGGCGCGAAGGTTGCATTAACACTCTCCAGATCTTTTTCAAACCACCATAGCCTAGGCAGGCCAAAGCCGGAGATCGCTCTCCGGTGCATTGTGCAAACGGCAACGCCGCAGACTCCCGCGCTTAATGCGCCGAAACCTGCGGCCATCCACCGGTTAGAAGCTGATCTTCCCTGAAACCTGCAGGATTCTCGGGAAGTTCTGCTGTTGAGCCCCTACGGTTCCGAAGCCGCTCCATCCGGAAGTTGGACTATAAGACGCAGGTCCATCTCCAGGATTGGTGTCCGGTCCACCGAACAGCACGGAGTTCATCGCGTTAAACGCATCGAGACGAAGCTGGAAGGTAAGGTTCTCCCGGATCGGCGTCGTCTTCTGCAGAGAAAGGTCCAGGCTCGGAATCGTCGGGTTGCGCACCGCGGTGGTGTATCCGAAGAGGTTCGAGAGCCCCCACTGCGGGATACCCGCCCAACAGCTTGCATCCCCCGAGAACCAGCTGCCCCGGCCAACCGACGTTCCAGCCTTCGGACGGTAGCTTACACCGGGGCAGGTATAGTACCAGCCCGTATTTACACCGACCGGGGTGCCGCTCTGCGCATTGAATACGCCGCTTAATGTCCAGTTATTGATGAGCAGCCCCACCGGACGCGCCGGGTTCCTGAAAAGCAGACCGCCCCTGCCCACCGGCAGATCCCACACGCTCGTCACGGACAGAACATTGGTGCGGTCCGTACTCGCAATCCAGTGCTCCTGGAATGGGTCCTGGTAAGGCCATCCGTTCTGGTAGCCGTCGCCATTCATCGTCTTCGAGTAGGTATACGCAAGCTGCATGCTCAGTCCGCGGCCGGCCCCGCCGTAAACGTGGCGGTTGAGCTTCACCTCCAGGCCGTCATACCAGTTGCGGCCAAGGGGGGCGTTGTATTGTCCCACCAGACCTACGCCGCCAGGCGAGCAATACTGCGAAAGAGGTGTCAGCAGAGCAATCGCCTCCACTGTTGTGCCCGTGCCGCACTGGCCCGGTCCCGACATTCCCGGGACACCGTAATAAGGATTCGGCACCTGCTGCGCCCAGATCTGCGGATTCTGTACCGCCATCATCTGCTCAGCGCGAGTGGTGGTTCCGTTTATCCACAGGAAGGTGCGAAGACGGCTGCTGAAGTTGCCCGCATAGCGCGCGTCAAGTACAAATCCACCCGGCAGCTCGCGCTGGAGCCCCAAGGAGACGATGTTCTCCATTGGAATCTTGCGGTTTGGGAAGTCCACCTGCACCCCGCCGTTGCCCAGGTTCGTCTCCAGGCCAAGACTGTTCCCTGTCGGAGCATTCAGTCCGGTTGAATACGGCGAACCCGTCTGGAAGTAATTCGTCGGCGTGTTTCCGCCATCGATGGATGCGGTGTAGTTGGTTGACTGGTAAGCGCCGACGCTCGATCCGCCTTCGAGCCCGAAGGAGTACATCAGGCCCCAACCGCCCCGGATGACGGTCTTTGGATTGACCGCAAAGGCGAAGCCGAATCTCGGCCCAACGTTCGACCAGTCTGTATTGTAGGCGTCGCGCGATTGCCCGTTCACGCCAGAAAACTGGATGCCGCCCAGCACCTGCTGCAGCGATGAAACATCGACGCCGGCCGCTGTCCAGGCAGCCACATTGCCCCCATTGGCCACATTCGCCTGGTAGGTCGAGTCGTTCGTGATCGGATTGACACAGGTGAGGCACAATCCGCGATTCAGGTTGTTATTGCGCTCGCGCAGGCCGCGCTGCACATCGTAACGCAGGCCAAGGTTCAGCGTGAGGCGATTGTTCACACGCCAGTTGTCCTGGAAGTAAATCGCCCACACCGGCTGCCCTTCGAAGATCGTCTTGTTCCAGTCGACGCCGCCTATCCCCACATTAGGATTAGCTGGTTGCGACGGGACCCCTAACAGCAGAGAGGCGATTGCGGAGCCGTTCGGCAACGTCGAAGATCCCGAAGGAGCCGAGGTCACGCAGGAGTTAACCACGTTTCCAGCTGATGTTACGACCAGACAGTTCGCATTATGCGGATTGAACTGGCTGTATCCGGAACCGAAACCGAATTGGCCATTCGCGTGGCCGATCGAGCCCGGATTGCCGTACTGAAATTCGTCAACCTCGCCGCCAAACTCCAGGTTGTGGGCGCCGGCTAACTTCGTGAGATCTGCGTCGAGAGTGTAGTTGTTCGTTACATCGAGATTGGATTCATTCCCGAAGATCGTGCGATCGCCGACGAATCCGGTTCCCCAGCCATCGCCTACTGTGAACTCGGGCAGATATTTCGAGGAGGTTGTGCCGGGCAGCGGCATGGCTAGTCCGAGCGTCGTCGGATCAGTCTGCTGCGAGAGGTCGCCGTCCGGCGAACTCTCCAGAAAGCGATTGAACGAGATTTTGAAGTCGCCCAGCAGCGTAGGTGAGAACACGTGCGTCACGTCCTGCGTCGCTACCCAGTTCTGGTGGATCCAGTTGATGTTTCCATTCGCGGCAATGCCATTCAGCGCATTGTTGCTCCGGAACTCCGTTCCATGCCAGTAGAGGAAATAGCTGTACAGCTTGGTCTTCGGCGTCAGGTTGTAGTCAACGCGAATCTGCGGCTGGTTGTAGTTGTAAAGATCGGGCGTCTGCCCCAGGTAGTTGTTGCCCTTCGCCAGGTTCTGTGCGCCCGGAATGTTCGGCAGCGGTATATACTTCAACACCGCCAGCGCCGTGTTGCTGATCTGCGATCCGGGAATCGTGTTGTTCGCGAATTGCTGCTGGGCAACATGATTGCTGTTGCACGACGTCACGGCTCCGCCATCCAGGCAATACGCACTTCCGGGCTGGTAGACCGGAAGACCGTTCGGGAACTCCTGCGGATCCATCTGCTGGACTAACCCGAAGTTCACCCCGGGGTCGCCGTTGTAATTCGGCCGCAGATACGCCGGAGGCACGTTCGTCAACAGAGTGCCTGCAATCGACTGCCGATACCCTTCAAAGCCGAAGAAGAAGAAGAGCTTGTTTCTGATAATCGGACCGCCCGCCGTGATCCAGAACTGGTTCTGCACCTCTCCCTGCCGAGGCGTACCGGCGAGATTGTTGGTGAAGTTGTTGGCATTCATCAGCGCACCTTGATAGGCGTACCGCACATCGCCGTGATAGCGGTCGCCGCCACTCTTGGTTACCACGTTCACCGTGCCGCCGCTTGTTCTGCCAAAGCGGGCGTCGTACGTGGTCGTCATCACGTTCACTTCCTGGATGCTGTCGATGTTCGGAGATACCGTCCACTCGCCAGGGCTATGGTTGCCGTAACCCGTCTGGCTGGTTATGTTCGTACCGTTCAGCGTGAACTGGTTGTTACCCACAATGCCGCCGCCGATTGTGTACGAGTTCGTGACGTCCCAGCCGCGCGTGCCCGAGTTGCCAACGCCCGGCCCAAACGAGGTAGTCGTGAACTGGCTGCCCGGAGTCGTGCCGATCAGCATGTAGGCCTGGCCGCCATTTACCGGAACACTTTGCAACTCACGCTGATCGAGAACCGTGCCGCCCGAACCAGTCGAGGTCTCAAGCTGTGCCGGAGCCGTGCTCACCACCACCTGTTGCGCGACAGAGCCGATCTCCAGCGTGAAATTCTGGTTGAACGTCTGCGAAGCAAGCAGCACCACTTTGTCCTGGACAAACGTCTTAAATCCATTGGCGGACGCCGTTATCGAGTAGTTCCCCGGCAGCACGTACGGGATGTAATAAACACCCTTGTCCGTCGTCTTCGCTGTGTACGTCGTTTTCGACTCCGCGTTGATCAACATCACCGTCGCGTTCTTGATGACCGCCCCGGAAGGGTCGATCACCTGGCCGGTCAGAACGGCGCGGAAATCCTGAGCTCTGCCGCTGGAAACTGCCAACAGCAGCAGCCAAAGTGGCCACGCTCTGGTTATGCACACTCTGATATTGCTGCGCAAATTAAGCCTCCGAGATTTAGTTTGCTTTTGTGATACACACGGGTAACTGCGTGCCCGTTCGCTAGAAATTCTTATGGAATCGTTTCCATCCCTTGATGGTATCGATTCCACAAGCGAGACGAATTTTCGAGCACGCCCCCGCCCGCTGTCAACAACTTTTTTTAATTGCTATCTTTTGAGATTTTTTGAGGCCACAAATCAAGGCCCGTACCGTTACCAGTACGGCCAACCCTCGACGCTGGCTGCCCCACGCCAGGTGGTTGCTCAGCCGGCGGTGGTTCAGTTCAGGGAAGGCTGGCAGGCGCACGATCGCCGCCGGATCAGGCGCGTACTCAGCTGCACCTGTCGCGGATGGCTCGGATGCGAGGCTGGCGCCTCCTGCATCCGCTCGAACAACAGCTCCGCCGCAATCCGCCCGACCTCCTCGACCGGTTGCTGAATAACCGTCACCGACGGCCGTAGCGTCGCCGCCAGTTCGAAATCGTCATACCCCAGCAGCGCCACTCGTTCCGGAATCGGCTGGTTCAGCTTCTGCAGCGCTTCGAAGGTAAAAATCGTCGTGCTGTTTTTAAGTGTCAGCAGCGCATCCGGCGGATTCGCCGTTGAGAACATTCTCTGCACCGTATCCTCCGCAGATCGATAATCCTGGATCGAGGTGTCCAGGATGCACTCCAGGCGCGCCCTCTTCATCGCCGCCCGATAACCCCGGATCCGTTCGCGAATCGTGTACAGAGTGATCTCACCTGTCAGGCACGCAATGCGCTCGTAGCCATGCTCGATCAGGTGCTCCGTCGCCAGCCGCGCCCCCGCAAAGTTATCCGCCAGCACGCATGGAATCGCCGATCCGGTGATCGGCCGGTCCAGCGCCACCACCGGTAACGGAATCCGCTCCAGCATCGTCCGCAGCAGCCGGCTCTGCGAATTCCCTGGCGCAATGATCAACCCATCCGCGCGGTGCCGAAGCAACACATTCACTGCGTCCACCTCCGCATGGGGATCGTTCTGTGTCGTCATCACAATCAGCACCGAATCGTTGGCCCGCGCAATCGCCTGCGCCGCCTCCGCGCAGCTTGAAAAGAAGGGATCGGCGATGCTCGGAATCACGAAGCCTATCGTCCGTGTCCGATCTCCTTTGAGAATGCGCGCCGCCTGGTTTGGCATATACCCCAGGCGTTCGATCACCCGCTGCACCCGCGCCAGCGTCTGCGGGTCCACGCGATGTCCCCCGTTGATCACCCGGGAGACCGTCGTCGTACCAACGCCCGCTGCCCTCGCTACTTCGCTGAGAGTGGGGTGCTTGTCCGTCTTCTTCAATTCACCGCCACCTCACGCCGCGGGCGCCGTTTCGAGCGGGATGCCAGGAAAACACTATGTATAACGGACGAACGGCACAACCGCAATCCTCGCACAAACAAGAACACGTCGGGTATGCATATAGCTGATGGGTCCAGGTAATTCTGATCCAACCGGCACAAAAGATCGGGCAGACTACCCTCTTGTTGCCTCACACCCCAGTGCGGTTGGGGAATTTTTCGCTTTACCGTATCAAACGGCCATCCGACATGCGTCCGAACATGTCAGTTAGTGAGAACCGAATCACTCATCCGTGTCC
>DATAQX010000358.1:0-17797 GCA_036264455.1 Silvibacterium sp.
GCTCTCGAACGTGCTCTACTATTTCAAGGGCCAGCGGGCAAGCGGCGACATCGACAGCGCCGACCGCCATCTGCCGTTGCCTGATGGCAGCGGCTTCGTCGATGCCAGAGGCGGCTGGTACGACGCGACTGGCGACTATGGAATCCACCTCTCGCATCAGAACCCGACGTCCTACTTCAATCCGCAGCAGGTACCGCTCGTTGCCTGGACTCTGCTGAAAAGCTATCGCACGCTGGAAGCACGCGGTGACAACAACTTCAGCGAGTACAAGCGGCGGCTCCTAGACGAAGGCCTCTTCGGCGCAGACTATCTTGTGCGTATCAAGCGGCCGGACGGCTCATTCTTCGAAAGCATCACTGCGCCCGGCAGAGAGAAGCTGGCGAAGGATCGCGTTATCGGAAATCCGAACTGGAAGACGCAGATCAAGAAAAGTGCCTCTGATTCCACCGAACACATCGGCGCCGCAGCTGGCCCTCACGCCTACGAAGCCAGTTACCGTGCGGGGGGCGGAATGGCCATCGCCGCCCTCGCGCTCGCCAGCACCATGCCGTCCGATGGCGAGTTGACACGCTCCGCCTACCTGAAGGCAGCAGAGGAGGCCTTCGCATTTCTCGAAGGGCATAACCGCGAACTGCTGAACGACGGCAAAGAAAATATTCTTGACGACTACTGCGCCTTGCTGGCTGCCACGGAATTGTATCGAGCGACGAAGGATCCGGCTTATCTTGCTGCCGCCGACCATCGCGCCAATCATCTGATGGCCCGCCTCATTACAACGGGCAACTATCGCGATTACTGGCGTGCCGACGACGGCACTCGCCCGTTCTTCCATCCATCAGATGCGGGACTTCCTGTCATCAGCCTTCTCGAGTACTCAGACATTGCCACGCCCGCGCAGCAGAAGCTGGTGCGGGATGCAGTGGCGCGTTCGCTGCGCTTCGAACTGAGCACAACCACAGAGGTGAACAACCCATTCGGCTACGCGCGGCAACTGGTGCGCATGGGCGACGGCTCAGTGCGCACTGCGTTTTTCTTCCCGCACGATACCGAAGCCGCTCCCTGGTGGCAGGGCGAGAACGCGCGACTGGCTTCGCTTGCTGCTGCAGCGCGGTTGGCAGCGCCGCTCTTTAAAGACGATCCGGAATTCCAGATGCAGTTGCAGAATTACGCCTGGAATCAGTTGCACTGGATCCTCGGCAGGAATCCATTTGACTCAAGCATGTTGATGGGCAGCGGACACGGCTACGCGCCTTACATGTTCTTTCGCTCGTACAAGTACACGGGCGCGCCGGGTGGAATTATGAACGGAATCACCGCTGCAACCGACGACGAAGACGGGATTGCCTTCAACCTGGGCTACGCCGTCACCGGAACGGACGACGATTGGCGCTGGACAGAACAATGGCTGCCCCATGCAGCCTGGTATCTCTTTGCAGTAAGCCAGCCGCACGATTGATCCGCGGCCATGCGTGCAGGCTAAAAATGGCTGCCTAAAAATGGCTTATAGTATGGCTCGCCGTGTCATCCGTGTGTTTACTGCCGTCCTGCTCCAAGGAGCGGCTGACAATATCCTTTGAACCGAGGCCGATGGCAAGGGATAACGCCAAAACGATTCCCCCGAAGAGAATCCCGAAAGCCAATTCAACAATCGCTCCGCCGATGCCAATATGGTCCAGCACCATGGCCACCGTTAACACCAGAACCAGCCATTTGATGCCCTGGCTGAGCAGCCGGGCGTACTGCAGGTTCATATTCACCGCGCCGATCAGAACGCTCCGCGCCAGGGAGCGCGCGACCACCGTTCCCGCCAGCAGGAGCAGAACCCCGACTACGAGGCGCGTCAGATACGGATAGATCTCAGCCGTCGTCTGTTCCGAAGCGCTATAGGCCGCGCCAAACGCGGCGATTCCCAGTACCAGGCCTAGAAAAATGCCGCTCCAGAAGACCAGCCGCGACAGGATGAGCGTAGGGCCCTGCACCGGCGACCAATGCAGTATTCCCGCCGAAGAATTCGCTTTGACGCGCTCGTCAAAGCGAACGGCAATCAATATTCTGCGCAGCAGATAAGCCAGAAGAAGGCCGATCAGACCACAAACCAACACGGTTAACACCAGCGACAGCACCGCCGGCAGCAGGGTGGCTACCTTGGTGAGGACCCGGGCGAGAGAGGCGCGAAGCGCAAACTCGATTTGTTCCCACATGCTTTCTCCTCCAATCATGATGCGGTCGCTTACGGACTAAACCGATCCGGCCAGCGCCACCGGGCCACGAGGTAGGATTTGTCCGCCTCGAAGGCGCCCGCCAGCGCAGCGATTCGCTGTTCCGCGACTGCTTCTCCCTGGCTGGCAACAGCCAACACATGAGATGCCGCCCAGCCAAGATACATCGGCATCAACGCACCGAGCAGATGGTTCCGGTTCACTGACCGCACGCGGTACGCAACCAGAAAGTCATACACGATCCGGACCCAGAGCGGATCGGGCAGAAAAAGTTCATTGCTGCGTGACTCCACCAGGCGCTTCACAGATAACAGAGTCCGCGGTGTCATGACCTGTGCCCAGATCTCCTGCAGATTGTTTCCCGCAAGCCGGAAAGACTCAATCATCGGCGTAGCATCGGCAGGCGGAGTAGCATGGGCCGGATTGGACGCAGGATGAACCTTTCTTCCTATTACTCTGACCGGCGACAGTGGCCGAGGCATCTGCCACTCTGAAGCGCGTATTTCTATATCTGAGAAGAGCGCGCCCACAATGCGCGTCAGCATAGCCGTAACATCAATGCCCTCGGGCTGTGCAAAGTGCCGGGGTCCCACCAGAACTTGTGCTACCGGGAAGTTCTTCAGGAACGCCTCCGTCGACGGCCAGACGATCTCATCTTCCGGCCCCAGTGGAGTATATCCGTTCATTGCCACGAGAGATCGACCGAAGCTCGCAGAGAAGGCGAGGTCCGCGCTTAACGGATAGCGAACTGCGCTGCCATACAACGCCCGGGTAAGGGGATACAGGATGGCAGAGTTTAGCAGCCCCTCATACGGGCTGAGCGAGTAGTAGGGCATGGCAAGATCGACAGATTCGTCGAGAATGCACCGCGACAGCAATGGCAATGCCCGCCGGTCCAGAGAGCCGACCTCGTGACCGAGCAGCATCGTCGCGCGTGCCCCTTGTTCAGATGTAAGCCTGCTGGCATCAAAGTATGTTTGGGCGGTGTGCGGCCACGCAGACGGCCGCCACCCGCCGGTGGGATTGAAGGGCAGCAGGTGGAGCCAGGGTGTTCCGCCCACAGCTTGCGCCATAGGTGAAGCGGAGCCTGCATGCCCGTCGCGGTCTGAATCCTGTATGGGATAGGCTAGTACGGTCCGTACCGGTCGATCTTCACCGGCGAAACGCGCCACGATCTTTGCGGTGGTCTTGTCGAGGTCTTCACGGCTCGCCGGCTCAACCAGGATCAGCAGGTCTGTTTTTGAGTCCTGATCTGATTCCCCGACTCTTATGTCCGGAGTCTTTGCCTCATGGGTGGAAGCATCGTCCGTAACTCCCGTCTGTGCCTGGCGCGTCTTTTGATGCAAGGCGAGTAACGCATCCGTGACATCCATAGCGACGACATCCGTAGCGACCTTCCTGTCTTCATGCGGATGATGGGAACGTACGGGAGACAACTCTTCGGCTGGGGAGCTGAGCTGTAACTCAAACCAGAGAAAGGCATAAGGAGACAGGGTGAGGACGTAAGGCTGCTGGGTGATCTTCGGAAAAGGTACGTAGCCCAACATCTCCACGGGCGTACGTCCTTCGTACTCATTCAGATCCAGCAGAACGGGCTGGGCGGACTTGGATATATTCGCAACGCAAAGAACGGTCTGGCTTCCAGACTGACGCAGATACGCGAGTACCTTGCGATTTTCCGCGGACAAGATACGGAAAGTGCCGCGTCCGAATACGGGGAAGAGCTTACGCAGCCCAACCATGTTGCGCGTCCATTGCAATAGAGAAGAAGGATTCTCTTTTTGCTCTTCAACGTTCACCGCCTGGTAGCCGTATACGGGATCGGCAATTACCGGGCTGTAGAGCAGCTCGGGGCTGACCGATGAGAATCCGCCGTTGTGTCCGCCGTTCCATTGCATGGGTGTCCTGACGCCATTGCGGTCGCCGAGTTCAATGTTGTCTCCCATCCCGATTTCGTCGCCGTAATAGAGGATCGGCGTGCCCGGAAAGGAGAAGAGCAGACTATTCAGCAGCTCGATGCGTTGTCGGTTGTTGTCCAGCAGCGGGGCCAGCCTGCGTCGTATCCCCAGGTTGATCCGCATGCGTGGATTGGCGCTGTACGCGAGGTACATGTAGTCGCGTTCATCCTCGGTCACCATTTCCAGGGTCAGTTCGTCATGATTCCGCAGAAACAGTCCCCATTGGCAGTTGGCGGGAATCTCCGGGGTCTGCGCCATGATCTCCGTGATCGGCAGGCAGTCTTCCTGACGGATGGCGACATAAATTCTCGGCATCAGGGGAAAATGAAATGCCATCTGGCACTCGTCGCCATCGCCGAAGTAAGGCCGCACATCGCTCGGCCACTGATTTGCCTCCGCCAGCACGAAGCGGTTCGAATATTCGGCATCCATAACCGCTCGAAACTTTTTTACGATCGCATGCGTTTCCGGCAGGTTTTCACAGCTGGTTCCATCGCGCTCTACCAGGTAGGGGATCGCATCCATGCGCAACCCGTCCACGCCCATGTCCAGCCAAAAGCGCATGGCCGCCAACATCTCATCCAGCACTACCGGGTTGTCAAAATTCAGGTCAGGCTGGTGCGAGAAAAAACGATGCCAGTAATAAGCCTGCGCGACCGGATCCCACGTCCAGTTCGAGGTCTCCGTGTCGGAGAAAATGATGCGCACGCCGGGGAACAGGGCATCCGTATCGCTCCAGACATAGAAATCGCGCTCCTTTGATCCTGGCGGCGCGCGGCGCGCTCTCTGAAACCACTGATGTTGATCCGAAGTGTGGTTGAGCACCAGTTCAATCAGTACCTGCATGCCGCGTCTATGCGCGGCGTCCAGAAACTGTTTGAAATCGTTGATCGTCCCATAGCTCGGATGAACATTCGTGTAATCGGATATGTCATAGCCGTCGTCGCGCAAGGGCGAAGGATAAAAAGGCAGCAGCCACAAACAGGTAACGCCAAGGTCTTGAAGATAGTCGAGCTTGCCGATCAGGCCAATAAAATCGCCTATGCCATCGTTGTTGCTGTCGGCAAACGCGCGCACATGAAGCTCGTAGATAATCGCATCCTTATACCAGAGCGGATCGGATGCGCTGCCTGCTTTCTTCACGTTCAAGCCTTGCTCCCAGGTCGTGCTAAGTCTAGATTCTGATGCAGTCTATGCAAAAGGCGGTTGTCGTCAGGCCCCTGTCGAACGGGTCTCGAAAGAGGATCGAGAACAAAGGACAATCCGCTCTGCAGCACAACCAATTTGCGCCCGGCGTCTTCATAAGAACAAGTATTTTCGGAGTAGCATAAGATTGTTGTATGGCGTGTATGCCATAGGGAAAACCCTGAAATGGCTCTAGATCTGGGTTCTGAAAATCGGTCAGACATCTTTTCCCGGATAACTTGCATCTCAGAGCCTCACGAGTCTAATTCCCATCTCTCTTGATAAAGCTTTAGATACAGAATAAAGCTTAGGTTACAGGTAAGACCATGCGGATTCTGAGCTGGCGATTAATTGTCGCGTTGGTTATCGGGGTCACCCTGGTGTCTCTCGCCTCGTCCTGGTACGAAGTGAGGGAACATAAGGATGCTCTGCGCAGCGACCTCGAACGCAACGCCGGAACCCTTAGTGAAAGCCTCGCCAGTAAAGCCGAGAGGTATCTGGAAACCGGAGACCGGCTCGGACTCGAACAGATGGTGCAGCGGTACAGCAACAGTGAACATCTGGTTGGGATTGGGGTCTATAGTCGGGATGGATCCCCTCTGGTCGTCACTCCCGCTCTGAACTCCGTGTTGCCGGGTACGCCCGAGCTCCTGATGGATGCACTGCTGGGCAATCACAGTGAAAGCCGCTATATGCGGCTGCGCTTCAAGCGTTTATACGTAGTTGCCGTCCCCCTGCATGCGGCCGACAGGAGCGTTGCGGGCGGAATCATCATGGCGGACGACACTGCGTATATTCGGGCCGAAATTTTCCGCGTTTGGGGCAGAGTTTTCGTTCGTATAGCGCTCCAGGTACTGGTGATAGTCGCCATCACCATTCTGATTGTGCGCTGGAGTCTTACCGGGCCAATCGCGCGCGTGGCCGATTGGATGAAGGCGCTGCGGACAGGTGAGCACGCCGTTCCGCCGTCCTCAAATGACATCGACTTTCTGATGCCCCTGGCTCGCGAGGTTGCTCCACTGGCAAAGAGCATCCAGCGCGCGCGGGGCGCTGCAGAAACTGAAGCCAGGCTGCGCAACGCCGCCGAATCCGAATGGACGGCCCAGCGGTTAGCCGACCATGTACGCAGCCGGTTGGATGGAAGCAGTCTGTTTGTGGTCTCAAATCGCGAGCCCTACATCCACACCTGGCGCGACGGTGCGATCACAGTCTCGGTCCCTGCCAGCGGTCTGGTCGCGGCCATCGAGCCCATTCTTTGTGCCTGTAATGGAACCTGGGTGGCACACGGCAGCGGCGACGCGGACACGGAAACGGTAGACGCCCATGACCGGCTCCAGGTCCCGCCTGAGGAGCCACGCTATACGCTCCGTCGCATCTGGCTGAGTGCGGAGGAGGAAGCGGGCTACTACTACGGCTTTGCGAATGAAGGCTTGTGGCCGCTCTGCCACAACGCGCATACCCGCCCCATTTTTCGCGCGGGCGATTGGGAGCACTATTACAACGTCAATCAGAAGTTCGCGGATGCCCTGGTGGAGGAGATGGCGGGCGAGGAGCATCCCGTGGTCCTGATCCAGGACTATCATTTTGCCCTGCTGCCGCGCATGGTGAAAGACCGCTTACCCCACGCCAGGATTGCGATTTTCTGGCATATACCCTGGCCCACTCCCGAGTCCTTTGAGATCTGCCCATGGCAGCGTGAACTGTTGGACGGGCTGCTGGGCGCGGATCTGATCGGGTTCCATGTTCGCGCGCATTGCAATAACTTTCTAAATACAGTGGACCATGTACTCGAGGCCCGGATCGATTGGGAACACTTCACTGTCAAGCGCAACGATCACCAGTCTTCGGTGCTCCCGTTCCCGATCAGTGTCGAATTTTCCGGCGAGACCACCGATGCTTCGGGCGGGATCAGTGTGGATGAGGAACGCCGGGCGGTGCTCCAGGAACTGGGGATCGAGACGACATTCATCGGTGTTGGCGTCGATCGCGTGGATTACACCAAGGGCATCATCGAACGCTTCCAGGCGGTCGAGTCATTCCTGGAAAGATACCCCGGCTATCAGGGAAAGTTCACCCTTATTCAACTTGGTGCGCCCACGCGCACCCGCATCAAGAGATATGCCGACTTTCAGGCGGAGGTGGAAGCCGAAGCCAACCGGATCAATGCACGCTTCAAGCGAGGCAAGTGGAGACCCATCGTTTTTCAGTTCCGTCAGCACAATCGGCAGGAGGTTCAGCGCTATTACCGGGTTGCGCACGTATGCATGGTCACCTCATTGCACGATGGAATGAATCTGGTAGCCAAGGAGTACATCGCCGCGCAGCAGGAGGAGCGAGGTGTATTGATCCTGAGCCGGTTCACCGGAGCTGCACGGGAATTGCGTGACGCGATCATCGTGAATCCTTACGATATTGAAGCCACAGGCGAAGCAATTGCCCAGGCCCTCAGGATGAACGTCGACGAAATGATCGATCGCATGCGGCGTATGCGATCGACGGTGAGGGAACACAACATCTATTGGTGGGCCAGCAGCCTGATCGGAGCGCTCTGCGAACTCCGCATCGAACAAAAGGAAAGTGTGAGTGTCCCTGTTCCGGTTCCCGACAAGCTTACGGTGGAGATATAGCTTGCCAGGGATACATGAAACGACAGCGCTCCCCGACTCTGCCACACTGCTTGATTTTTTTGATCAACTGAGTACCGCGCCGGCCTCAGTGCTCCTTCTCGACTACGATGGCACCCTGGCTCCGTTCCAAATGGAACGCGACCGCGCCTATCCATACCCCAAAGTCATACCTCTGCTTGAAAGCATCCTCCAGCGCAGCAGGACGCGAGTTGTTGTTATAACGGGAAGGCCTGTCGCCGAATTAGAGGCCCTGCTCAGCCCGTTAAATCATTTCGAAGCATGGGGAGCACACGGTCTGGAGCGCATGCTGCCCGACGGAAGTTACGAGCAAATCAGCATTGACCGGGAAACACTGGAATTACTGTCGAAGGCTAAACAATGGGTAAATGAAACGGGGCTGACTTCGCTGGCTGAAATCAAGCCGGGAGGCATTGCCATCCACTGGCGCGGAATGACGGATGCCGAAATAGAAAGTGTGGAGGCGCGCGTCCGGAAGGGTTGGACCCCGCTAGCTCAACATCCCCAACTCAAGCTCCTCAAATTTGAATCGGGGTTGGAGTTGCGTGTTGCCCATCCTGACAAGGGAGATGCAGTCGTCACGATCATCGACGAATCAGACGCGCATACGCCGATTGCTTATCTCGGCGATGATCTCACCGATGAAGATTCCTTTCGCGTGCTGAATGGCCGCGGACTGACCGTCCTTGTCCGGCCTGAGCATCGGGAGACGCTGGCGAAGGTCTGGCTCCGGCCGCCGCATGAGCTGATCGGCTTTCTCGAACAGTGGCTCAGTCGTGTTCCGCGGACAATCTGAAAGCAGGCATGGATGTTTACAGGCCGCATAACCGCTCATGCGCGCAAATCCAACGTGTAGTCGCCATGAGGCATCCATGAGCTATAGCATTCTTCTATAGGCGTGTATCCTCCGAGGCTGAGGGCGATAACAATCGGAGAAATACCTTGAGGGTGGTGGCCGCGGCTTTCCCGGTGTCTTTTAGCTGACTGAATTTTATGACCGATTCCAAAGACCATGTGAAGACGGAAAGCCCGTGGCTGGATCGCCTCCGCGCCCTTCGCAATATGCCGCCTGTTCTCCGCATTCTCTGGGAGTCCGGACCGTCTGTGGTCTCGTGGGGACTTGGGCTGCGCGTCATTGTGGCCGTTCTGCCCTTCGGAATAGCCAAGGTAGCGCAATACATCATCAATGACATCGCAGGGGTGCTGCACGGCGAGCCGTTGCCCTCCAGGTTCTGGTTCCTGGTGGCCACAGAGGTAGTTCTGAACGTGTTTGCAGGCTTGCTGACCCGCGCCATAGACTACACCGATTCGCTCCTCTCCAATCGCTATACCCAGCATGCAAGTGTTCGCGTAATGGAGCAAGCCGCAAGGCTTGACCTGACCACTTACGAGAATCCTCTCTTCTATGACCGGCTGGAGCGGGCGCGGGTGCAGGCAACCGATCGGCTTGCGATGATCCAGCAGATGGGCCGGTTGGTGCAGCAGGTCATCACCACCCTCACGTTCTCGATTGCGCTCGCGTGGGCGTCGCCCTGGCTGGTGCTCCTGCTGGCGCTTGGTGTACTGCCATCGTTTGTCGGCGAGACGCACTACGCCTTCCTGGGATATGCCAAAAACTTCCGCCAGACCCCCGCGAAACGGCAGATGGATTATCTGCGTCAGGTAGCCGGAAGCCGGGACGGCGCCAAGGAAGTCAAGCTCTTTGGCCTGAACAAATTCTTCACCGAAAGATTTCAGACGCTTGCCCACCAGATATACGTCGAAGACGTTGCTCTTTCCAAGTCGAAACTGCTCGTGGGCGGCCTGCTGGGCGTCATCGGAACGCTGGGCTATTATGGCGCCTACGTCTACGTGATCTGGCGCACTCTCGGAGGCGCGTACAACATCGGCCAGTTCACATTTCTATCCGCTGCGATTCAACAGGCCAGCTCCAATCTGCAGCAGGTCTTTTCAACTGCATCCGGCATTGCAGATCAGGCGCTGTTCCTCACCGACCTGATCGCTTTCTTCGATATGCAGCCTACCGTGCACTCCAGGCCCGACGGTCTGTCGATGCCTGCGCCTGTCCGCCGTGGGTTCGAGTTTCGCAATGTTTCCTTTACCTATCCGGGAACGGACAGGACCGTGTTGCATAACTTCAATTTCACCCTTGCGCCGGGAGAACGCATCGCTCTGATTGGCGAAAATGGCCAGGGGAAGACGACTGTAGTTAAGCTGATCACCCGCCTCTACGATCCGACGGAAGGGCAGATCCTGCTCGATGGCGTAGACCTGCGGGAGTACCGGCTCGAGGACCTTCACCGTCACATCGGCGTCATCTTCCAGGACTTCATGCGCTTTGAAATGACGGCGCGCGAAAATATCGTGGTCGGCCGTGTCGAGCAACCAAACCGGCAGAGCGACATTGAAGCCGCTGCCCACAAGAGTCTTGCCGATACCGTAGTGAACAAGTTTGCCAAGGGATACGATCAAATGCTGGGACGACGTTTCGAGGGTGGCGTTGAACTCTCCGGCGGCGAGTGGCAGAAGATGGCGCTTGCCCGCGCCTACCTCCGCGATGCGCAGATCCTCATCCTCGACGAACCGACCGCGGCTCTCGACGCGCGCAGTGAGTTTGAGGTTTTCGAGCGTTTCGCCGAGCTGACCCAGGGCAAAATGGCGCTCCTCATCTCGCACCGTTTCTCTACCGTCCGCATGGCAGATCGCATCGTAGTCCTCGCAGGAGGCCGTCTCATTGAGGAAGGCAATCATCAGCAGTTGATGGCCAGCGGCGGAGTGTACGCAGACATGTTTGAAATGCAGGCCGCAAGCTACAGATAACTCGGCGCAGGCCTTGGCAGCAGACGTAGCGATAAAGAAAGGCATCATGGCACCGTCTTCAACAGGTCCAAACATAGTCGAACACGCACTGCCGTCAACGGCCCCGGTTTTGGATATGCCGACCGGTGGTCTGCCCGAAAAACCGGCCGCGACGGAGTCGGAGCTGAGAGAGCGCGCCGATGCTTTGGCCCGGCAGTGGGAGATGCTGCCGGACGGCGTAAAGCGAGCCGGATTTCCCGATCGGCTAAGGAGGCTGCAAGCCAGATTGGCTGGACTGCTGCGAATGTGCAGTGCAAGTGCATCGACTCAGGAGTTGACGCCACAGCTCGAACTGCTGGAAAGCACGCGCATGCTGGAGTCGGCGCTGATCGCTGGAGAAAACGCGAGCGTGGCCCTCGCTTCGCTCCCGCATGTCCGTGTGGAGCACGTTCGCGAGTTACCTCGCGCTATGAATCTGGCTGAGGGATATCTTTCCGCAGCCGGTGGTATCTGGTCCCCCGAGTCCCTTGCAATATATGCTCAGCAGGTTCAGCAGCATGCGGCTCTTCAGCTTCAGGAGGTCATGGCTCTGCCCCAGGTGCTCAAACTGGCACAGCTGGAGTTTATTCTCGATCGCGCGGATGAGGCGTTTGAAGCCGGCGATCTGCCGCCCATTGAGCAGTCCCCCTTCTCTGCGATACTTCACAGCCTGCGGCGCTTGAATCAATGCGAGTGGCGCAATGTGCTTGAGCCGCTGGTTGCGTATGATGCGATACTTCGCCAAGACCCCTGCAATGTCTTCGCGCACATGGACGATGAGTCGCGTAATGCCTACCATCTGCGCGTTGCCGAACTGGCCCGGAACAGCGCTTGCAGCGAAGTAGAGACTGCCCGGATTGCGCTCAATCTCGCGCACGAGGCCGGCCGGGCAGCCGATCCCGATTCCGATCCCCGCCGCGTCCGCCGTATCACGCACATCGGCTACTACCTCTTCGCCGGAGGATTGCCCTTACTCACCCAGCGCATCCGGTATCGCGCGCCAATCATTGAGCGCGTACGAGGCGTTCTCCGTCGCTGGAATGAGGATTTTTACATTCTCGGCGTCTTTATTCTTTCGCTCGCGCTCATCGTCGCCATTGTTGCGCCGCTGGTTCCTCATCACGCCTTCTGGCCGGTTATGGGTGCACTTATCCTTGCGCTCCTTCCGGCAACGCAGGGTGGAGTCGATCTGGTAAACAACGTCGTTACAGCGCTTCTGAAGACCGAGGCGCTCCCTAAGCTGGATTTCTCAAAGGGCGTTCCCGCGGATGCAACCACCCTCGTCGTTGTGCCCACATTGTTGCTCCATGAGAAGCAGGTTCGCGAATTGCTCGACGAACTGGAAGCTCGATATCTCTCCAATCAGGACCCGAACATCCACTTCGCTTTGTTGACCGACCTGCCCGATACCGCCGAGGAGCCCGTTGACGAGGATCGCCATCCTCTGGTGGCGATGGCCGTGCAGAGCATCGATGATTTGAACGCGAAATACTCCCGCGCAAAGGGAGGTTCCTTTCTCCTCCTCCACCGTCATCGCATCTTCAATGCAAGTCAGGGTGTCTGGATGGGTTGGGAGCGGAAGCGCGGAAAACTGCTCGACCTGAACCAGTTCCTGCTGCATAACGGAGACAGCTTTCCGGTAAAGGCCGGGCCCATCGACGTTCTGGAACCGGTCCGGTACGTCATCACCCTGGACTCTGATACGCAGCTTCCGCGAGCCACCGCTGCACGCATGATCGGCACCATCGCGCATCCGCTGAACCATGCCATCATCAATCCGCGCCTCCGCATAGTAACAGCGGGGTATGGCATCCTTCAGCCACGAGTGGGTGTCAGCGTTGCCTCTGCATCGCGCTCCCGCTTCGCATCCCTTTATTCAGGCGAGACCGGCTTCGATATCTACACACGTGCTGTCTCCGACGTCTATCAGGACCTCTTCGGCGAAGGCATCTTCGCCGGGAAGGGCATCTACGAGGTAAGCGTTCTTCATCAGGTGCTGGATCGCCGCTTCCCGCGGGATGCTCTCCTCTCTCACGATCTCATCGAAGGCTCATACGCCCGCGCCGGGCTAGTGTCCGATATCGAGATCATCGATGATTACCCCTCTCACTACTCCGCCCACACCCGCCGCAAGCATCGCTGGGTGCGCGGAGACTGGCAGGTCGCGCAATGGCTTTTCAGCCATGTGCCCGATGAATCGGGCCGATTCGTTGCCAATCCCATCAGCACCATCTCGCAGTGGAAGATCTTCGACAACCTGCGCCGCAGCCTGGTTGAGCCCGTCACGTTCATCATGCTTGTCCTGGGCTGGTTCGTTCTTCCCGGCGGAGCGCTCTACTGGACCGTCGCAACCCTGGTCCTTCTGCTCCTGCCCGTGCTCGTGCAGCTTGCCTTCAACCTTGGCCGCGCTTTATTCAACCTGAGTGTCGTCGGCGCCCGCGAGAGCCTTTCCACTTTCACCTCCTCGTTTGGCTTTACTCTTCTGAATCTGACCTTTCTTCCGCATCACATGCTGCTGTCGCTGGATGCGATTACGCGATCGCTCACCCGCGCCCTGGTATCAGGAAAACGCCTTTTGGAGTGGGAGACCGCCGCGCAGGCGGAATCCGGCCGTTCCAAAACGACTCTGGACCTCTATCTCCAGCTTTCTCCGCTCATCGCCTTTTTTATTGGTGTGGCTCTCGCCTTCGCCAATATTCGATCGCTGCTTGCGGCTGCTCCAATCCTTATCCTCTGGAGCATGGCGCCGCTCATCGTGATGTGGCTGAATTCGCCGCCAAACCAGGAAGAGGGCCCGCTCGCCGCTGCCGACAGAATCTTCCTGCAACAACAGGCCCTGTACACCTGGCGATACTTCCTGGAGTTTGGCGGCGAGGAGAACCACTGGCTCATTCCCGACAATGTCGAAGAGAAGAACACGCATCAGGTGCGCAAGCTGTCGCCGACGAATCTCGGTATGCTCTTCAACGCCAGGCAGGCTGCGAATGAGCTTGGCTTCCTCACGCTTCCAGAATTTGCACACGCCACGCTTGGAACGCTGGCTACCTACGACCGCCTGGAGAAGCAGCGCGGCCACATCTTCAATTGGTACGACATCGAAACCCTGCAGCCGATTGCTCCCCTCACCATCTCGGCTGTTGACAGCGGAAACCTTGCGGCTTCGCTGTATACCCTGCACGCCGGCGCACTCGATCTGCTGAAGCGCCCATTGCTGAGCACAGACAGCTTCGCGGGCCTGCAGTCGATGCGGGGCAAGACAAGTAAACCGGCCGCCGGCGAGAATGAGGCCGCATCCACACGCGCTCTCATTCGATCGACCCTCGAATCGGAATCAGCCGGCCATTCCCCTCATCTTCGCAACTCTCAAGATTGGATCGCGACTGAGGCTGCGCGCCGCCGCTCAGCTCTCTCGCATTTCGTAGAGAATTATGCCCCGTGGCTTCTGCCTCAGTTCGGGCCGCTCTTTGCGTTGCCGCAGCTGAGCGGTAAAGATGACCGTCACGTCCCCGAGCTGCGTGCAGCACCCGAGTACGCCGCCGCACTGGAGAAGCGGCTTGCCGAAGCGCAGAGCGCCGCGCCCGAAAAATCTCTGCTCTTCGTGGAATTGCGAGCTCTGCTCTCCGCCGCGCAGCCACGGCTGGCGCAATTGAAAGCAGACGTCGCTGCGATTGCCTCCCAGGCCGAGAGCCACGCCGATACCATGGAGTACGGCTTCCTGTTCGTAGAGTCCCGCCAGCTCCTCTCCATCGGCTATGACGGCGTCACCGGCGAGCTGCACTCGGCATGCTATGACCTGCTGGCCTCCGAGGCCCGTATCGCCTCCTTCCTCGCCGTAGCCAAGGGAGACATCCCCCAGCGCTCATGGTTTCGCCTGGATCGCTCCCACGTTCTGGTAAATGGTCGTCCCGTTCTCCTCTCATGGACAGGAACCATCTTCGAATACCTGATGCCCGCGCTCTGGATGCGCAATTTCCCTGACACCCTGATCGCCCGCTCCCTCGATTCTGCCGTCCGCATCCAGCGCGAATATCTCCGCGGCATTCCCTGGGGCATCTCCGAATCGGGCTTTGCTAAAAGGGATCCCTTAGGCCGATATGGCTATCAGGCCTGGGGCATTCCGGCACTGGCTTTGAAATACGGAGCTGAGGACGGCCCAGTGATCTCGCCTTACTCCAGCTTCCTGGCGCTGCCTTTTCTGCGTAAGGACGCAATCGCCAATCTCCGCCGCATGGCGGCGATGGGATGGACAGGCGCCTACGGCTTTTATGAGGCAGCCGACTACACCCAGGGTAAGCAGCCGCAGCTGGTCCGCTCCTGGATGGCGCACCATCAGGGTATGTGCCTGCTCGCAGTGACCAATCTCCTCAGGGACAGCATCATTCAGCGCTGGTTCCACGCCGCTCCACGTATTCGCGCCGCCGAACTTCTTCTGCACGAGAGGCCGCTCAGCAAAGAGACGCTGCGGGAGCTGGCAAAACGATCCAGGGCAGTGGAATCGACCGCTCAGAAGTAGAGGGCTCCATGGTCCAAAGAGTTCGGACAAAGAAAGAGAGTGCTTGAGATTTGATATGCGCTCGCTGAGACCATCGCTAAAAGCTCTGCTTATTCTTGTGCCCCTCTTATCTGTGTGCGAAGCCTCGCCTGTAGCGGCGCAATCCTGCGGGTCTACTGGTTTGGCGGTACAGATACTCGGCTCCGGCGGCCCGGAATCGCAGGATAAGCGCGCCTCGACCAGCTATCTCATATGGGATCACGGCAGCGCGCGTGTGATCCTAGACGCAGGAGGAGGCAGCGCACTCCGCTTTGGGGAGAGTGGAGCGCAGATGTCCACAGTGGACGTTTTTCTGTTCAGCCATTTTCATGTCGATCACAGCAGCGATTTCCCTGCGTTGATCTTTTCTTCCTGGTTCGAAGACCGCAAGCGTCCCCTGCCGATATACGGCCCTGCGGGGAACAAATTCATGCCTTCCACTACTGAGTTTGTGAGCGACCTCTTCAGTGAGCCACATGGAGCCTGGCGCTATCTAAGCGATCTGGTAGAGCCGGCCGCCGAAGGAAGCTACACATTGCAGCCGCATAATGTTGCGCCCAGCTCAGTACCGGTTCTCGTATTTCGCAACGCCGACATGGCCCTGTATGCAGTGAGCGTCGTTCATGGTGCGTTTCCCGCGCTGGCATGGCGAGTGGAAATTGCCAGCAAGCGGATCGTCTTCAGTGGAGATACGAACGGAGAAGGGGACGGCCTGACACAGCTGGCCTTGAACGCGGACTTATTCGTCGCTCATAACGCCGTACCGGAGGGGGCTACCGGAGTGGAAAGGCGTCTCCATATGCCGCCCTCAGTCATCGGAACGATCGCCGCGAATGCCCGTGTTAAGCAATTGGTACTATCCCATCGCATGCTGCGGACTTTGGGAAAAGAGAGCGAGACCCAGTCCGAAATAAAGCGTCGATATTCAGGGCCAGTCCTGTTCGCCAACGACCTGGATTGTTTTCCTGTAAAGTGAGCGCCCGGCTACAGCATCCCCTCAGTAGCGGGAGCACTCACTCGTTGTGAGCGAAGGGTCCCCTTGATAGTGGACCAGCAGGTCCAGCACCTGGTTGGAGCGAAAACGATCAGCCCTTGGAAGGCTGCTTGCGAATAACCGGGCCGCGGCGCACGTTCGGCATACGGCGTCTAACGTCTTCCATGTATTGCTGTGCCTGCGCCCGCGTCTTGATCTTTTGAAATCTTCGGATCACTGCCCCCCTCCCCAACGGGGAAGTGCGATGGTAGTCGCGGAGAAACGCTACATGAAGAAAAGCCCACTCGACCCTGGTCGGTCTGGAGGTGTCGGCCACAGACTGGTTCGAGGTGTCCTGACCGGTCAGGTCGCTGGATGAACTTCCGGTCGATTGGGAAGGATCATCGTCGCATCGGAACCCGGAAATGGCAGGGTCGGGCAGCGATGTGGGTGCATCGGTACGAGGAGTACTCAGCGAAAACAAGTGATTGAAAGTGTTGGCCTGAGCATCCCGGTTGGTGAGCGACGAGAGGCCATAGAGTTTCTCGAGGGTGGCCAGGTGCGAAGTATGATCGTAAACCTGGTGATCGACCAGGTTGGCTGGAATCAGGGGAGAGATGACGATTGCGGGAACCCGGATGCCGAGCTGCTTGAAATCAAAATTGTGATGGTTGTTATTCTCGTCCGAGATCGTATCTCCCGGGCTCACCGTGGCCGGAGGGTGAACATGATCAAAAAAACCGCCCTGCTCGTCATAGGTAACCAGTAGCACGCTGTCGTTCCAGTGTGGCGAATTCCGAATCGCTTCATACACCTTTTTGATAAGTCCCTCGCCGCGTGTCACGTCGTCAAGCGGATGCTGGGAGGTGCCACAGGTGAAATCCTCCGGCGTGAGGGGAAGGACATTACCGTAATTCGGCTCTATGAAGGTATAGGGCACAGAGTAATCGGGGTCGTTCACCGCATCGGCGAATTCGTCGAACCCCTCGAAATGGCCTTCGAGCCGCCGGTCGGTCATCCCGCTGATCGCGAAGACCTGCGGGAATTCATCTCCCATATAGACCTTCCAATCGAAGCAGGCATCTTCCAGGCGATCGTAGATTGTGCCATTTTCAAAGCGATATCCATTCAGAAAAGATGATGAGAAGACGTCAAAGCTGGACGGGCTGTCATCAAGACCTCCCGAAGAAGCGGCATGAATGAAAAAGCGATTGGGCCACGTCGGACCGGGAATTGAGGAAAACCATCGATCGCAGATCGTAAACTCCCCCGCAAGAGCAGTGATCACCGGCACCTGATCGGTAGTAAAGCATTTCATTATCCTTTGCGGGTCATTCGTATCCGGCGTATTTCCGCTTACCGGCATGAGTCCAAAGTAGCTGCCGATAAAACCTGTATTGTTGATCGGCGGATAAGGGCCGTTGGCAGGATACGAAGGCAGCGTCACG
>DATAQX010000387.1:0-4407 GCA_036264455.1 Silvibacterium sp.
CTGGCCGCCGTTCGGTCCGGCCGCCGGACCGGCGAGCGCATTCAACTCATTCTGCAACTCGTCGGGATCGTCCGAGAGCGCATCAAGGTCTTTCCCTTTAATAACCAGGCTGTTGGCGTTATTCGCAGGATCCACGCTCACCGTCGGCGTGTCCACATTGACCACCACCTGTTGCTTCTCTACCTGAATGTCAAGCTTCACGTCGAACTGCTTGCTCTGGCCGGCAGTAAGCGTAATCGCCTTCGAAGTCGAAGGCGCAAAGCCTTGTGCTGTGACGATCAAAATGTAGGTCCCAGGCGCCAGACTGTGTGTCTGATAGGCGCCACTGGCATTGGAAACTGCCGAAGCCAGGGTATGTCCGTCAGGTGTAGTGATGTTTACTGTCGCGCCCGGAATTACGGCCCCGGTGGGATCGCTAACCGTGCCGCGAATAACAGTGGTATTGGCCTGCGCATATGCAAAGGAACCAGAAATGCATAACGGTAATATCAGCAAAAGACAAAAATAGCGAAGTATGAATTTCGAATTCACAAGACTCCCGGAAAACAACAGTTAAGCGGTGTGACGAGACGGTTCAGGGTGTTCCTGCAGCCGCATCAGCAGTGCCTCCGCCGCCGAGATTCCACGAGGCAGAGAACAGGCTCTGGCTCGCGGACGGAGATGCGGTGAGGATGGGTTCGACGCCAGCAAGGAGAGTCACGGCGGTTGCGGCCTCAGGTGTTCCCTGTGTCGCGACGATCATGACGGCGTCGCCTTTATGAAGATCGGATAACTGCACTGCGGGCGTGCGTTGCAGCATCTGCGAGAGATCGCCGCTTCGTTGGCCTCCGCCACCCGCGCCCTGCCTCCAGCTAGCGCCTTGCGGTTGTGCCGCGCTCGGAGCAGTACTATTATTTGCGGCCGAATTATTTGCGCCGGAATCTCCTCCGGCACCCGAGCCGGCCCCTGCGCCACCGCCCGGATTCTTCAGCCGTGCCGCCAGGCCCTGCGCCATCATGGGCGGCAGTTTGTGCATTTGTGAGTCGGAAGTGACATGGATAACCACCGGTTTCTTGGTAATGAGATCGGTCACCGTGACCGTGTTCGCCGATGCGTCAACGGAAACGACCGTACCGGCGATGTTACGAAATGAACCGGTAACGATCTCGTCCGCGGTCAGCTCACCTCCGTCGGCGTTCCGGTCTCCCCGCGCGCGCAGCTGGTCGCCGGGGCGAATCTGATCGAGCGACGATGGCTTGGCATCGGAGAACCTGATAGATGCCGGATCATAGCGCAGGACAGTAGTCTTCGGTGTCGCGTGGACTACCAGCGTCTTCGTAGCTGCAGTGACCGTGACCGTCCCAGCCGAAGTATCGACAGCCTTTACCAGGCCGCCCGCACCGCGGCGCTGCCAATCGGCCTGTTCCGCCTGTTGCTTCTGGGCGATATCCGACTGTTTCATTGCGATTACGGTTGTAGCGGTGGGTGTAGAGCCGTCGACCGCTGGCGCAACAACTGCGAGTACACGATCACCGACAGAAAGATCGCTGAATTGAATGGGCGTCGCACCGGCAAGAGTTTTTGCGCCAGGTGCGGTTTGTAGAAGGCGTCCCGTCTCGCTCACATTTACCGTCGTAGTCATGCCCGCGTCAGATCTTATGGTCAGAGATTTGCCATCGATAGCAGTGACTGTGCCCAAAATTCTGGTTGCCTGAGCGCCCGATGTCCCAGAAGTCTGCGCGTATGCGGGAGGAGCCGGCACGGCAAGCATAGGCGCCGCACTCGCCAGCGCAAACCCACAGACAAGTTTGAATGCAACTATCATTCTTACGAATCCCATCAAATTTCTTTTCGGCTCGCCCCGGCGCCATGTGGGCAGGCTGGCTTAAATTCACAGACGTAGTGTGAGCGCGAAAGTTTCATGAATCGTGCAACATACATCGAAGCCTTTGGAGCTTAAGGGTCTCGTTCGATGTTAACGGAAACTGCGCCCGCTCTTTAATTTCAGAAGTCGATCGAGCCAAAACGTTTCAGCAGGTATGATCTCCCAAAGGCAGTTTTCTTCCCCCGGCAGTCGTCTCCAAATTCTGGTGGCCTGTCGCATTTGATGCCAAGAATACGAGGGAAAGCTAAAAACCGATGGCAATTAGCAACGTCAGCAGCTCTACAAAGATCACCGCGGCGCCCAGCGGCAGCACCAGCTATAGAAGCGCCTTCGCGATGGTCACCACATTGTTTTTCACGTGGGGATTTCTCACCTCGCTCAATGACATTCTGATTCCCCATCTGAAAGCAGTCTTTGACCTGAACTACGCCAAAGCCCTGCTGGTCCAGTTCGCATTCTTCTCTGCATACGCGGCCTTCGGCGTTCCCTCCGGCAAGGTGGTGGAGTGGATCGGCTACCAGCGCACGATGGTGCTGGGCTTGTTCACCATGGGGCTGGGGGCGGTGTTATTCATTCCGGCGGCGATGGCGCCTTCGTTCCCGCTGTTTCTAACGGCCTTGATCGTATTGGCAGCAGGCATTACCACATTGCAGGTTGCGGCAAATCCTTATGTGTCGGTACTGGGATCTCCGCAAACTGCCGCCAGCCGATTGAATTTAACGCAAGCCTTCAATTCGCTAGGAACAGTGATCGGCCCGCCATTGGGTGGCTGGCTTATTTTGCGCCAGGCTGCCAAGACCTTTGAAAACGCGGAGAATCTGTCACCAGCGGCGCTGCACGCCTACCGGATTCAGCAGGCTGCAGCTGTGAAGATTCCATACCTAGCGATTGCCCTGGCTCTCGCCATCATGGGTCTCGCCATCGCTCTGTACAAGTTTCCGCGCCTCGACGTAACCAAAGATTATCGCCCGACCAAGGCGGGAGAAAAAGGGCACAGCATCTGGCGTTATCGGCACGTGCTGCTCGGGGCGGTTGGCATCTTCGTTTATGTCGGCGCTGAAGTCTCCATCGGCAGCTTTCTCATCAACTACTTCAAT
Source organism: Silvibacterium sp. (assembly GCA_036264455.1). Classification (GTDB taxonomy): domain Bacteria; phylum Acidobacteriota; class Terriglobia; order Terriglobales; family Acidobacteriaceae; genus Silvibacterium. The sequence continues at coordinate 2,962 of DATAQX010000387.1, forward strand.
CAGCCGGATATAGCAGGAATGTCCGCACCGGTAGCCGCCAATTACGTTCCTCTCTATTGGGGTGGACTCATGGTCGGCAGATTTATCGGTTCTGCTGTGTTGCAGAAGGTCAGTCCGGGTAAGGTGCTGGCCCTCTGCGCGGTTGTGGCCGCGGGACTGGTCCTGATATCGATGCTTGCCTTCGGCCACGTGGCCGTGTGGAGCATTCTGCTCGTTGGCCTCTTCAACTCCATCATGTTTCCCACTATCTTCACTTTGGGAATTGCAGAGATGGGACCGCTCACTGGCGAAGCCTCTGGCTTGCTGGTCACGGCCATCGTGGGTGGCGCTTTCATTCCGGAACTCCAGGGTGTGCTGGCCGACCACGTCGGCATTCATCATGCTTTCATCCTGCCGGTGCTCTGCTATATCTTCATTGCGTATTACGGGCTGAGAGGGTCGAAAATCATTCAGCCGGTATAAGGCATAATCGGTCCGATCAACGCGGGCGGCCTCCGGGTCGTCCGTTTTGTTTTCTCGCTCCCACTCGCGAAAGATCCGGCGACCTCTGTGCCACAGGTGAAGAGAAAACCAGACTCGTCGTAGGAATGCCATAGGGCAGCAGCCGTTCGATTAACCGTTCCAGGTCTTCAAGAGAGCGAGTTGCTGTCTCAAGAAAAAATGCGTCGCCACCAGTCACGTGGTGGCACACGCGCACCTCAGCCAGCGTCTTCACAAATTTCACAAAGGGATGGTAGTGCGTTCCATCGCACGTCATCCGAATGACTGCCAGGATGGGTAGTCCCAGAGCAGCCCGATCGATATCGACCGTGTAGCCCTTGATAATCCCACTCTCCTCCATCCGCCGCATACGCTCGGCCACTGCTGTAGGGGAAAGGCCGATTCGACGTCCCAGGTCTGCGTAGGAAGCCCGCGCATCGCGGGACAACTCTATAAGAAGGTTTCGAGCAAAATCATCGATAATTTCCGTTGTTTCCATCGAATATTCGCCTGGTAATACTTACTTATTATAAATTTTGGCATATCTTCCGCGGATTGTGCATGTACAGGTTCATGGCATATCCATAGCATCATCCAAATGGAAGAAGTTTTGGAACTCGATGGCCGCTCGCTCTCACTGAATCAAATTGCCTCGGTCGCGGTGAATAGTCGCTCCGTCGCTATCGCCGGGGAAGCGTATCCACGCATGGAAGCCTCACGCACAGTAGTTGAAGGTGTAGTGGCGCGCGGAGAGACAGCCTATGGCATCAACACCGGCTTCGGCAAGCTCAGCGACGTGCGCATTGGTCCCGATCAACTGGAATCATTGCAACGTAACCTGCTTCGCAGCCACGCATGCGGCATCGGCGAGCCGCTGCCAGAAGACGAAGTGCGCGCCATGTTGCTGCTGCGCGCCAATGTGCTGGCCAAGGGTTTCAGCGGCGTAAGACCGGTTGTAGCGGAGAC
>DATAQX010000395.1:0-9206 GCA_036264455.1 Silvibacterium sp.
TCACTTAAGCCCGTATCTCTTGTCACCGCAAGGTAGTAGAAATTTGCCGAGCGCGGCTGCAAACGTGCAGTCACACTATCTGGGAGGCCGATATGCAGGGATGGCTTCGAGACACCCGCTACGCCGTGCGCCAGTTGCGCAAGACCCCGATCTTTACGCTGACCGCCATCGTCACGCTGGCGTTGGGTATTGGCGCCAACAGCACCATCTTCAGCTGGATGAGCTCGACGCTCTTTTCGCCGGTTCCGGGGGCGAATCCTACGGGCCAGCTTATCGCCATGACCCGGGGTGAAGATCACGACATCTCCTATCCGGATTATCTCGACCTGCGTGATCACACCCGGGCGCTCTCCGCACTGATCGGATGGGACACTCACACTGTAGACCTGACGGACGCAGGCAAGCCGCAGCGCCTCTGGGCGTCGCTAACCACGGCGAACTACTTCGACGTTCTCGGCGTTCGTCCACTCAAGGGCCGCTTCTTCGAGCCGCAGGAAGGCCAAAAGCCGGGCGGCGCCCCGGTGGCGGTGCTGAGCTATCGCACATGGCAGTTGCTCTTCAATGGCGATCCAAATGTTGTCGGCCGCATCATTAACCTGAATCAGCATCCATATACCGTGATCGGTGTGGCGCCGGCGCTCTTTCAAGGAGCCAGCACTGGCCTGCGTATGGACATCTGGACGCCTCTGATGATGCATCAGCAATTGGAGTCAAATGATAATGCGATTAACGAGCGCGATAACGAATGGCTCGATGTAATGGGAACGCTCGCTCCGGGAGTAACACGCAAACAGGCGCAGCAGGAGCTGACCGTCGAGATGCAGCAGATTGCGCGCGCCTGGCCGCAGGAGCACCAGGGCCGTAATGACATCGTGACCTACCCTATGTGGCGTGCCCCGGACGGCGCCAATCAATATCTGTACACGATGCTTCCGCCGCTCATGGCGATTGCTTTGGTTGTGCTTCTGCTGGCCTGTGTGAATGTCGCCAGCCTGTTCCTGGTGCGCTCTATCGCACGACGTCGGGAGATGGCTGTGCGTCTCTCGCTGGGAGCCAACCGGTCGAGACTGGTCCGGCAACTGCTCGTTGAAAGCGTGCTGGTAGCTTTGGCCGGTGGCGGACTTGCTCTGCTGATCACCACTTGGTCCGCACGCAGCTTCGAGCGCTTCGTTCCGCAGGCCGACCTTCCTATCGCCCTGAATATGCACGTGGATGACCGCGTGCTGACGATGACCTTCCTGCTTTCGACGCTTACCGGCATTGCCTTCGGGCTGCTACCCGCACTGCGCTCGTCGCAGATTGTGCCTGTAGTCGTGCTCAAGGAAGAAGCGGGAACGGCTTCGGGCGGACGGCACAAGGCACGGCTTACGTCCGCGCTGGTCGTCGTTCAGATTGCGCTGTCGTTTCTGCTGCTGGTTTGCGGAGGCCTGTTCCTGCGCGGCTTCCGGAACGCGCAACATGCTAATCCCGGATTCCGGGCAGACCATGTGCTATTGTCATCGATCGATCTGTTTCCAGCAGGCTATACGACGGACACAGGCATCGCTTTCCAGCGCGAATTGCTGAGGCGCCTGGAGCAGATCCCCGGCGTGCAGTCAGCCACGCTGTCAGATTGGTCCCCGCTGGGTCTCCGGAATAATGACGAGACAATTACGCCCGAAGGGTACGCGCCGCAGCGCAACGAATCGCTCTCCATGCTGGAGATGCAGGTAGGCCCGCGCTATCTGGAGACGCTACGCATCCCGCTCGCCGCCGGCCGCGACATCAACGCCGCGGACAACCGGAACTCGCAGCTTGTGGCCGTCGTGAACGAGCGGTTCGTGCAGCAATACTGGCCGGGACAAAATGCGATCGGCCGTCGCGTGAAGATTCAGGGCGACTGGTTTACCGTGGTTGGGGTTGCGAAGAACGCTAAATACGGCGAGCTTGAAGAAGCGCCTCAGCCATTCGTCTACTGGCCCGCGTTCCAGCGCTACCGGCACAGCGTCGTGTTGCACGTGCGGGTAGCCGGCGATCCCAGGGCGTACACCGCGCAGGTAGAGAATGCGGTACACAGTCTGAATGCAGATATGCCGATACTCGACGAGTATCCGCTTACCCGCAATGTCGAAATCGCGAGTGTCAGCATGCGCGTGGCGGGCACCTTCGTCGGCATGTTCGGTCTCGTCGGTCTGACCCTTGCCGCCATAGGCATTTATGGAGTGATTGCCTACACCACGCGCCAGCGGATGCATGAAATAGGTATCCGCATGGCGCTCGGCGCGAGGCGGCGCGACGTCTTTGAACTTATCGTGAAACAAGGGGTGCGCCTGACTGCCACCGGCATGACCTTTGGAATCATCTGTGCTCTGATGCTCACGCCTTTGTTGCGCAGCCAGCTCTATGGAGTGGCGCCAACGGATGTGTTGACCTATCTGGGCGTGGCCTTTGTGCTGAGCTTCGTAGCTTTGGCCTCATGCTGCCTGCCGGCGCAGAGAGCAGCGCAGGTCGATCCTGCGGGGATCTTTCGCTCGGAGTAAAACGTAAAGGGAATATAGTGCTAAGAATCAGGTAGTAATATCCAAGGAATAACCGTGCTCTTGAACGATCTAAAATACGCCGTGCGCCAGCTCCGCACTGCATGGGGGTTCGCAGCGCTCGCCGTTGTTACGCTTGCACTGGGTATTGGCGCTAATACCGCCATGTTCACCGTAGTCGAGAATGTGCTGCTGCGCCCACTTCCCTATGCGCATGCCAATCGTCTTCTCTACATCGGCCCGGCCGGCCAGCCCGGATTCGGTACAACCTCCTATCTCAATTACCGTGACATTCGCGACCAGACACAGCGCCTTTCCGCGGTGGGTGGTTATTCGGACGACGTCAGCGTAGTTGAGGGCAGGGATGGTTCCGTAAGTGTGACGGCGCCGCGCATGACGCCGAATGTTTTTTCGATGTTGGGCGCACAGCCTTTGCTGGGACGCACCTTTACACAGGTGGAAGGCGAAGCTGGTGGGCCCCAGGTCGCACTGCTTTCGGAAGCGTTGTGGCGGCAAAGCTTCAACGCCGATCATGACATCGTGGGCCGCACGGTAAAGATTGGCGGCGTCGAGCGCACCGTCGTTGGCGTGATGCCTTCGGCGTTCCTCTTCCCGAATGAGATTGGCCCCGATGTCGCAAAGGGAGTATGGCTTCCGTTGCAGCCCAGCGGGGAGATGCTGAAGGATCGCGGCTATCACTTCTTCAATGTAATCGGCGAGCTGCGCCCGGGCGTGACCGTCGCGCAGGCGCAGCAGGAGCTCGATGCGATCGCACATCGTATCGCGCAGGCTGATCCCAAAGAGGCCGAGGGATTGTCCTTTCACGCCGCGCCCTATCAGGAAATGCTCACCGGCCCCGTGCGCCCCGTCTTTCTCGCGTTGTTGGGGGCGCTTGCGCTGGTGCTGCTCATCGCCTGCGCGAACGTGGCCAATCTGCTCATCGCCCGGTGCCTCGGCCGTAAGCAGGAGTTCGCGGTTCGCGCCGCCCTTGGAGCCAGCCGCGGCCGCCTGGTTGGTCAGCTGCTGGCTGAAGGTGCTTTGCTCAGTCTGCTCGGCTGCGGGCTCGGGATGGTGCTCGCGCGCCTTGCGCTGGCTGGTGTGCACAAACTTCCCGATGGAACATTTCCCCGCGCCGACTCGATCGGCATCCATTGGACGGTGCTGCTGGTGCTTGCCCTGATTGCTACGCTCACCACGTTGCTCTCATCGCTCTTGCCTGCATTGCTGGTCGCGCGTACCGATCCCCAGCCGGCTCTGCAGGCGGCGTCACGCGGAATTGGAGCGCGCTCCGTCAGCGGCAAGCTGAGTGGATGGTTGGTCACCGGAGAAGTCGCGATTTCCGCCCTGTTACTTGTCGGCACCGGTCTTCTCTTCCACACCCTCTGGAACCTTGAGCACACGCAGCTCGGCTTTGATGTGGACCGCGTGACCACTTTCATCGCAATGCCCGCCGACGCCGCAGGCTTTTCCAACATGGCAGTTTCGTCTGACACTGATCATGCTCCCGTTTCGATTGCTTCGACCATCTATGCTCCGTCGCTCGATCGTATGAAGACGACACCCGGCGTACGATATGCCGCGCTGATCACGGCTCCGCCGCTTTCCGGCATCGACATGCATTCCAGCTTCGAAATCGTCGGACATCCGACACCTAGCGGTCATCATCCTGAAGCGCGCATCACGGCTGCCAGCGAAGACTATGCGCGGGCGATGGGCACGTCGGTCTTGCGCGGGCGCATGCTCAGCGCGGACGATACCGCCGGTGCGACGCCCGTCGTGGTCATCAATGAGACCCTTGCGAAGAAGTATTTCGCCGGCAAGGATCCCTTGCAGCAGCAGATCGATCTCGGCGGCAAAGATACCGGCATGATGAAACCGCTGACGATTGTGGGCGTGCTCGGCGACCAGGCTGATCAGAGCGTGGGGGGCAATGTGCAGCCGCTGGTCCTGATCCCCTACCAGCAGGTGCCGACCACCTCGCTCTTTTATCAGGCGCTGCTGAAGACGGTTGTCAACTTTGCCGTCAAGACGCGAGGGAGCACTGCCGTCGCGCCTGAAATGCGCTCCATCTTCAGGCAAACCGCTCCTGGTTACGCGCTGGACAACTTCCAGACGATGCAGGAAGCGGTGGATTCCAACACTTTCAGCCGGCGTCTCGGGCTATACCTTACTGCATCATTCGCGGGCCTCGCCATCGTCATGGTGATCGCCGGACTTTACGGTGTGCTGGCACAACTGGTGAGCTACCGGCGCCGCGAGATCGGTGTGCGCATGGCGCTGGGGGCCACACGCCAAAGCGTAGCCGCGATGGTTTTGCGACAGGGCGGCGTCCTGATCGGATTTGGTCTGGCGTTAGGGCTTATTCTGTCGGTTTTTGCCGGACAACTGGTCAAGAGCTTCCTCTACAACGTAAAACCTGTCGACATTAGCACATATTTCGGAGTGGCTCTGGTGTTGCTGGTTATCGGATCGATCGCCTCGTTCATCCCCGCGCATACCGCTTCGACTATTGAGCCAATGGAAGCGTTACGCGAGGATTAGGACTGGCTTGCGCCTCGTTCCTGCAAGATGCAGCATGAATGCGTGCTGAGCCGAGAAGAGATTTACGAATTCATTCGCGCGCGTAAGTTAGCGGTGGTATCGAGCCTCGGCTCAGACTGTGCAATATGAAGGACTGGCCATTGAACCGGAGGGCGAGGAGCTCGTCCACGCGAAGGGAATCTACTTTACCGCATGGCCCAGCGGCGTAGAACGCCAACAATGGCCGGGAATCGCGTATTTCATGATCCGGCCGAAATGGGCGCGCTACAGCGACTTCGATACGAGCCGAATTGAAGAGACGTGGCTGTGAGCGTCTGTTCCAGGTTGTGTGGCTTCAGTCGCACATCTCTGTCCCCGCGATTGTGTCCTACTCAATCACGGCGATCTTGGCTCGCTTACCTACGCGCAGGGTTATCCGCGTCGCGCCATTCAATGCCAGGTGCGATTGTTTCACTACCTCGCCATCGACGCGTACCGCGCCCTCCTTTACCTTACGATCCGCTTCTGTCGCTGATGAAGCAAGCCCAACGGTAGTGAGTAATCGCGAAAGACGCACGCGGCCATCTATGTCGCGGCCGAGATCAGAGACGATAACCCGCACTTCCTCCAATCCCTCCACGTCATCGCTCTTCTGTTGAAACTGCCGCGCCCAGTTCTCATCCGCGGCGCGCGCCGCTTCCTCGGAATGAAATCCCGCGACAATGGTCCGCGCCAGTCGTTTCTTGGCTTCCATGGGATGCAGCTTGCCCGAAGCGACCTCGGCCCGCATCGTATCGATCTCTGACTGGCGCAGGTCAGTCAGCAACGTCCAGTACCGCCACATCAACTCGTCGCTGATGGACATCAACTTGCCGTACATCTCCTGTGGAGGCTCATGGATGCCGATCGCGTTATTCAATGACTTCGACATCTTCTGCACGCCGTCGAGGCCCTCAATGATCGGCGTCATCAGCACGATCTGCGATGGCTGCTCGTAGTGCCGCTGCAACTCGCGCCCGATCAGCAGATTGAATTTCTGATCCGTTCCGCCAAGTTCCACATCGGCCTTCAACGCGACTGAGTCATAGCCCTGCGCCAGCGGATACAGCATCTCATGCAGCGAGATCGGCTTCTCTTCCTGGAAACGCTTATGGAACTCGTCGCGCTCCAGCATCTGTGACACGGTGAACTTCGCCGCCAGTCGAATGATGCCCTCGAAGCCCAGCTTGTCCAGCCATTCGGAGTTGAAGCGTACTTCGGTCTTCTCGCGGTCGAGAATACGAAACACCTGATCGGTGTAAGTCTTTGCGTTCTCGTTGATCTCCTCGCGGGTCAGCGCCTTGCGCGTGACCGAGCGGCCCGTGGGATCGCCTATCAGCGAAGTGAAATCCCCCACCAGAAAGATCACCTGATGGCCTAGATCCTGAAAGTGCTTCAGCTTGCGCATCAAAACCGTGTGACCGAGATGGAGATCGGGCGCGGTCGGATCGAAACCGGCCTTTATACGCAGAGGCACGCCAGTTTGCTGCGACTTCTCAAGCCGCTCCTTAAGATCGGAGAGGCGAATAATTTCGCCCGCACCCTTTTGGAGCAGATCCAACTGCTCCTCGACTGGAAGAAAATTTGTCATTGCTTATTTCAGTATAAAGATTGCTTCCCGCTGTGCTCTTCAAGATCTTGCAGTATCCCGCTCGACGGAGACTTCCCCGGAACGATCGAGTCAACGGGAAATGAACTGCGCAGAAATGGTACATTGGCATTCTGGATTTATTCATTTGTACGGTTGCCTGGAGGAATGAGTGCGAGTGTGGGAGAAGGTTCGTGGGAGAGTTTCCGTGTTCGTTCTGGCTACGGCGGTCTCAGGGCTATTCGTGACCGGATGCGAGACTGGCCGGACCAACAAACTGCATTCTCCGCTGATGAGCGTCTCTGATGAAACTACGACAGGCAAACAGGATCCAGACTTCGTTGGCAACACAGAAGGTCAACCGCCGGTTCCGGGCTCTCCCACCGCAGCCGGCCCAGACGGCAAGCAGCCGTACGATTCCGCCTATGCCCGTTCGAGTCCGGGGGCGGAACACGGGATGGCAACTCCTCCGGATGAGCAGGTGAAGGATAGGTTCGTGCGGCAGTAAGCCGTCTTATGCGACAAGGCCGCGAGGCTTAACATTTTCCCGGATGAACTTCACTGTCGCATCGAGCGACGTTCCCGGACCAAAAATCGCGGCAACACCTTGAGCCTTAAGGAATTCGATGTCCTGTTGCGGGATGGTCCCGCCTAGGACAACCAGGATGTCCGAGCCTCCGCGCTCTTTCAGCATCGCCGTCACACGCGGCACGATGGCGTTGTGCGCGCCGGAAAGAATACTCAGGCCTACGCAGTCCACATCTTCCTGCAGCGCGGCGTTGACAATCATCTCCGGCGTCTGGCGCAAGCCGGTATAGATGACCTCCATACCAGCGTCGCGCAGCGCGCGGGCGATCACCTTGGCGCCGCGATCATGGCCGTCGAGCCCGGGCTTGGCCACAAGGACACGGATTGGCGTAGTGCGCGAAGTCATAGGCGACTGGTGAGCATATCACGTCGAGGGCCGAGAGTTCAGCGGGGACCGCATCCCACAAAGACTTGGCGTTCGGCGGGAAATGATTTTCAATCGGTCGGGTAGATCAATTTGGAGACACGATGACGGTTCAGCGCAGAGACTTATTGAGGTTCGCGGGGAGTGGGTTGGGTCTGGCCGCAATTCCCCTGGCCGCAGCGGCGAGCCAGACAACAGCCGGGCCGGATAGCCAGGGCAGCCTTGCAGGCTGGCTCAACGTTCGTCGTTTTGGAGCAGTCGGCGACGGCAAGACACTCGACACGCCGGCCATCAATAAGGCGATTGAAACTGCGGCTGCGGCTGGTGGCGGAACTGTCTTTTTTCCGGCGGGCGTCTACGCGAGCTACTCGATCCATCTGAAAAGCCAGGTTTGCCTCTACCTGGACCAGGGCGCAACGATTCTGGCTGCCTCGACGCCTCTTGATGGCACTACCTCGGGCGGTTACGACGCAGCCGAGCCGCAGGGGCCGTGGGAGCCGTATCAGGACTATGGGCACAACCACTGGCACAACAGTCTGATCTGGGGCGAATCGATCCATGATGTTTCGATCCTCGGGCCGGGACTGATCTGGGGCAAAGGCTTGAGCCGGGGAAACGAGAAAGACACGGACCTGCCCGACACCACAAAACCAGGAGTGGGCAACAAGGCTATTGCCCTCAAGAACTGCCACAACGTTATCCTGCGCGACTTTTCGATTCTGCAGGGCGGATGGTTCGGCATTCTGGCCACTGGCGTCGATAACCTGACAATCGACAATCTGAAAATCGACACGAATCGCGATGGGATGGACATCGACTGCTGCCGGAATGTCCGCGTGTCGAACTGCACGGTGAATTCCCCCTGGGATGATGCCATCTGCCCGAAGAGTTCGTATGCCCTGGGCTATGCGCGGTCGACGGAGAACGTAACGATTGCCAATTGCTATGTGACGGGCGATTACGAACTTGGCTCCCTACTGGACGGGAGCAGGAAGCGCTTTCCGGCGAGCACCAACAAATATAGGACTGGGCGCATCAAGCTGGGGACGGAGTCGAATGGCGGCTTCCGGAACATCACGATTTCAAATTGTGTTTTTGAAAACTGTCGCGGCTTCGCGCTTGAGACAGTAGACGGCGCATTGTGCGAGGACATTACATTTACGGGCATCGCCATGCGTGGGGCGGTATATGCGCCGATTTTCCTGAGGCTGGGAATGCGCATGCGCGGACCGCAAGGCGCGCCGGTCGGGACGTTGAAGCGCGTAATTCTGAGCAATATTGTCAGCTCAGGCGCAGGCATGCTGCCGTCGATTCTGAGCGGCGTTCCGGGGCACAATATCGAAGACATCAAGATCAGCGATGTTTATTTCGAACAGCAAGGCAGCGGCTCGGCTGCGCTGGCGGCGATTGACCCGCCGCTCAAGGAGAATGCGTATCCAGAGCCGACCATGTTCGGCGATCTGCCGGCAAGCGGAATCTTTATTCGCCATGTGCGCAATCTAGAGGTCAGCAATGTGGAGATTGCGACGGCACAGCCGGATGCGCGGCCGGCGTTCTGGCTAGCCGATGTGGATGGAGCGGACTTCTTCCG
>DATAQX010000478.1:0-11589 GCA_036264455.1 Silvibacterium sp.
CGCTGATCCGGTTGAGGCCGGGGTGCAGCGCCTGTTCCCTTCCCTGCCAAACGAAGGAGCCTTCCAAGTCTGGCGGCAGGGTCACGCTTCCCTCGATGGCGCCTGCATGCCTCTCAAAATGAACGCTGATCATTCCACGCGGGTGAGGAAACTCAGCAGAGACGACCTGCAAATCCCCGAGATGCGGAGCGATACGAACCGAAGCAAATCCCGGAGCTGCGGGTTGTATTCCGGCGACAAGTGTCAGCAGGTCGTAAGCAGGATGCGCGCTCCAGGCGTGTGAGTCGGACCGAGTGTCACCAGGCGTTTCCGGCCAGGTGCTGAAATGCAGAGGCAGCAGATCGCGCCATGGTTTAAGGGTACCGAGGTACTCGTTGGCCATTCCGGCATGATCGAGGGCCCGTGCAAGATAGAAACGAAAATAGTACGAGCAACTGATTATTCCGCCAGGTGCTGTGCCAGGTTCGATCCCGATGATCTGCTCTAACACGTCGTGTTGTTCATTCCGGGGAATCACGTCGTAAAGAACTGCGAGAGTGTTCGACTGCTGGCTGAAGGTATTGTGTGCAGGGTTGTCTGCCAGCAGCTTGCGGCGCGCGTCCCAACACTTGTCATAGATGCCGGAACGCACGTGCTCCGCTCGGTGAAGCTCCTGTTTGGCGAGAGCAGGATCGCCCGACGTCTTTTCCATCTCAGCCGCGTCCAGCAAAGCCCCCAGGTATTCGAGGGTGGTTGTGCAGGATTCACCATTCGCATCGTAACTGGGCAGCTCTCCACTTGAAACCCAATCAACAAAACTCCACCACGGAAGCTTTTTCAGCAATCCGTCAGGCGCCTCGTACCGCGAGAACCAATCGAGAACGGTGCGGGTTCCGGGCAAGCTCGCTTTCACTGGCAAAGGATCGGGACGGTACATCCAGTAGTCATGCAACATGCCAATCCACAGCAGAGAAAATGTCGGGATGATTTGCGGCTGCGAAGTTGGATAACGGCTCTGGGTTAATCCAGCAGGGATACGAGATTCGTCGAATGCTGCAAGCGCTTGTTTGGCGAGACGGTCGTCTCCGGTGACGGCGTATGAGATCAATGCCTGGATGCGGGTATCGCCTATGTACTGCAACTGCTCGTAATAGGGCGTATCCATATATGTCTCGTGCGCGTCGAGGCGGGCTGTACGCCAGCTGATATCCCAGATTTGCGCAAGGCCCGGATCTTTCGCGTCGAAAGAAGCCAGCTGCTCGAAGGGATATGCAGTAAATTCCGCTTTCAGAGATTCGAGTGTCAGCGGCTGATCGCCGGTCTGAATGTCCAAATCGAGATATCGCCAGGTTCTCCACCAAAGAGGCTCGAACGTGCGATGCTCCCCGCCATCGGGAAGAACGCGATCATGAAAGCCCAGGGCTTGCCGATTGACCACTTCGTCGCGATCCCCTTTCTTCTGCTTCTCGTCATAGAGCGCTTCGGCGTAGGTCAGCCGGATGCTGGCGCCTTTTCCGCCAGAGACAGTTAACCGAGGATAGGCCGTAGTCAGCGTTTTTCGATCCAGCAGAAGATGCACATGACGGTTGCCGGCAATGGTCACTGGAATGGCAGGAAATCCGCCCGCGGCCGGTTCATCGGTGCGGACGACTTTTCCAGGATCAGCCGGGGTGTATTCCATGTGGGGCAGTTCATCCGGAAGCAGCTGCCAGTAATTGTCGACGGTCTCTCCGGTCAGACCAGCGCGGGATGCTGTCGGATAAATGTTCTCGCGCATGGGAGATGCTGCAGGCACCCAGGCGCCGCCCGACCCCGCTGGATCGTTCCACAGCCAGTCATACTTTGCCGCGTTCAGCTCCTCCCCCGGTCCGTTCGCCATATATGCCCAGAAGCCTTCGGGCTGCCTGGGGATCGGGACCTGTCCAGCTTCGACCTCTACCATCCAGCCGTTCGGCGTGCTCGCGTCGACCTCCAGTGCCCCGTTGCCCTGCACCAAAAAAGCAGTGCGGTCGGTGATTTGCGCAATCGGCGAGTAAATTCCGTAATTCCACACAGTGGCGGCGAGTAGATTGGCTCCTGGCGTCAGATATTTGGCCAGATCGAAGGTTTCGTAACGCCAGTGCGTCAGATCGCCACGCGCCGGACCATCACCCACCCGATGGCCGTTTACGTAAAGGATGAAGCGATTGTCGGCACTGACATGGATCACGTAATGTGCGGGCTTGGCAGCGAGTTGTAGAGACTTGCGAAAGTGCAGAACCAGAGGCTCACGCAGGGGAGCCGTGGGATGTGTGATCCAGGCGGCTTTCCACTGCTGATCTGCTGGCGCTCCTGCACGCGCAGGAAACGGCGAGGCTACGGCTAACAGAAAGAGGACCACAATAGAAATCTTTTCGCGCATGTGTCGATAAACCTGACGGTGGAATGCAATACGCCTTTGGTGATCTGTAACGATTGCCATTCTAAGTTGAACTTCTTATTCCCGAGCCGCCATCTTTACACTGTTCGCAACGTAGAAGCGAGAGAAGCCGGCATGTGATTATGCAGTCCCCGTAGAGATTGCAGCATGTTATCATCCGACTGCTTCGGGCACGCGGCCGGGAACGTCAAATGGGGCTTGGAAATGGCTCGGTTTTGTACACGATCAGTCATCATGCTCGGTCTGTTGTTTGCTGCCGAAATCGTCAGCGCGCAAAAGGCGCCGGCATCTCCCCAGCGGCCCTGGGATGTGCCTTCGGGCCAACAGCTGAGGGCGCCGGCGCCGCGTACTCCCGTCTTCAATCCTGATCCAGCGAAGACGTATACCCTGCCCGAGCTTATCGACGTCGCCGAGCAGAATAACCCCGATACGCGCGTGGCATGGGAAAATGCGAAGGCGCGCGCTGCCGATCTGGGGGTCTCCAAGGCAAGTCTTTATCCGACCCTGGCTGCGATGGCGCTTGCCGAGAGCAACCGCACGAATATCTTTTTTACACCAGACTGGATCCGCCAGACGACCGGAACCTTTTCTCCGACTCTGGCCCTGGATTACGTTATTTTCGACTTCGGCAGGCGATTGCAGGAGGTGGCCGTCAGTCGAAGCAACCTGTTGGCCGCCAACTTTCTTTTCAACGACACTCACCGCAAAATTATCTTCCAGGTCATGGAAGCCTATTATCGGGTACTCAACAGCAAAGGCCAGGAAGACGCGCAGGAAGCCAATCTGAAGAATGCGCAAACAGTGCAGGACGCCGCCGAAGCGCGCCTCCATGAGGGCTTGGCGACCTTGCCTGATGTGCTCGAAGCCCGCAGCGCGGCTGCACAAGCCGACTATGATCTGCAGGCAGCGATCGGCGCGACGGAGATCGCCCACGGCGATCTGGCAACCGCTCTTGGCATTTCCCCGACCAGCGGTTTTCAGGTCGAGAGCGTTCAGGATCTGACCATTCCGCAAGATCTCCCCGACACGGTAGAGAAGTCTATCGACCGAGCGTTGGCGCAGCGCCCTGATCTCATGCAACAGGTGGAGCAGCTTCGCGCCGCCGGGGCCGAAATTAAGGCCGCAAGGACCGCTTATCTGCCTACCTTGAGCTTCGAAGGCTATGGTGGCCTGGCTCGCAGCAATGGACAACAAAATCAGGGGCCGTCAGTTTACTCGACGAATCAGGAGACCTGGGATGCAAGACTCAGTCTGACCTGGAATCTGTTTGATGGCTTTGCTCGCGAGAACCGGCTGGCCCGGGCGAAGGCCGATCAGAAGCAGGCCGCGGCGGCGGTCGACGCTATTCACGACCAGGTGGAAAATCAGGTCTGGTCAGCCTACTCCACAGCGCGGACGGCACTCCGCCAGCAGAAGGCCGCCGCCGCACTGCTGGCCGCGGCAACCGAGTCCTACGATGCGGCGCTGCAGTCGTACAAGTACGGAGTGCGCACTCAAATCGACGTGGTTTCGGCACAACGTACCCTGGCTGAGGCGCGCACCGCCGACGTAAGTGCGCGCACTCAATTGTTGACCGGGATGGCAGCCTTAGCATTCCAGACTGGCGATCTACTCCACGCGAGAGGGCCATGATATGAGTGGAAGATTGAAAACAACGACCCGTAGAAGCATGATCCGGGCTGCTGCAATCGGAACGTCGTCCGCATTCATGCTATTGGCCGCCGGATGTTCACGCGCGCCCACGTTCAATCTGCTGGGATCGTTCTTCCCAGCATGGATGCTCTGCGGTTTGATCGGCATTCTTCTTACCGTCGTCGTGCGGTTGCTTTTTGTGCGATGGAAGTTTGAACAGGAGCTTTCGCCTTTGATTCTGATATACCCCTGCCTGACCGCATTTTTTACGTTTACGCTCTGGCTGCTGTTCTTCAGCTGATCCCAAGAGGAGTTGCGATGCCTGAAAACGACCCTGTTCCACAGCGCAAACGTCTCGGCAGGATTGTGAGCATTTCCATCATTGCCGCTGCGCTCATCACCGGTTTGATGGTGGTGCACAAGACGAACACATACCCGCGCACGGATGATGCCGAGATATTCGCCAACTTCATCGGCATTGCTCCGCAGGTAGACGGCCCTATCACTCAGCTCGCTGTCCAGGACAATGCATTTATCAGGCAGGGCGAACTGCTCTTCGAGATCGATCCGCGACCGTATGAATACGCGCTCGAGAGGGCACGCTCCGATCTGAGTACCCTCGAGGGCCAGATCACCGATCAGACCCGAACGATTGCTTCACAGGTAAGCGCAGTAGCGGCAGCCCAGGCAAGTACGCTGAATGCCGCTGCGAACGTCGATCGCGCCGCTTCGGCGGTCAACGAAGCAAAGGCCAATGTTGCGACTGCCAGGGCAGCATTGGACAGCGCTAACGCCGAACTGCTGTACCAGACCAACAACTATCACCGCATTGAGCCGTTGCTGGCGAAGCAATTCGTCACCGTAGATCAGGTGGATCAGGCCAGAACGGCGGTGACTGCAAAGGAACAGTCCGTACAACAGGCACGCTCTCAGCTTGCCCTGGCGGAGGCGCAAGTGCAATCCGCCAGTGCTCAATACGAGCAGGCAAAAGCAACGAAGGAGCAAAGCCATGCGCAATTAAGCCAGTCGAAGCACAGCGTACTGACGATCGAGCCGCTCACAGCCCAGCGCGAGGGCCGCGCCTCCGCTATCCGGACTGCCGAATACAACCTGAACAATACCAGGGTCTATTCGCCTTTCGACGCGCGGGTGACCAATCTGACTATCTCACAAGGCGCTTACGCGCACACTGGCCAACAGGTCTTTACTTTGATCGATACGCGCACATGGTGGGCGGTGGCAAACTTCCGCGAGACCCAGCTAAGGAGGATCCAGCCTGGAATGCACGCCGATGTATACGTGCTCTCTCGGCCGAATGTGAAATTCGATGGCGTGGTGGACAGCGTCGGCTTCGGCGTCCTGCCTGATACAACCCTGGTCGGTTCATTTTCGCCGGGTCTGCCTGACGTCCAACGTTCTCTCAACTGGGTGCATCTGGCCACACGCTACCCGGTGCGCGTGCGCATCAATGCGGCCGAGACCGAACCCTTCCGTATCAGCGAATCCGCAGTAGTGGTCATTCGAGGAGATGTTTCGGGAAGGGCGCGGTAGCCATGGCTTCCCGGAGTGAGACCCTGCCCGCGGCCGCTTCGCTGAGCGCGATCGATCAGGCCGGCAAGTGGTTATGGAGTTTCCTCAAATTCGAGCTGTCTCCGTATCCGGGACGAGCCTGGGTAGTTGGCCGCATGACCATCGCAGCCACAATCGTCATGCTTGTGGTCATGACATTTCGCATTCCCAGCGGATTTCTTGCTGCCATTTACACACTCTTTATCAGCCGGGAAAATCCTACGGCAACATTTCGTGCCGGGTATCGGGCCGTCCTTGCTTTTGCGATCGCAGCTGCTTACACGGTGGTGGGCATCATGTTGTTCGTGGACGATCCGCTCACCCACTTCCTGTGGATCGTCGCCACGCTTTTCATAGCCTTCTATCTGATTGGAATTATTCCGGACTACGGTACGGCAGTGGGATTCGGCTTCATGATCGCAGGCGCCATTCCCCTTTGGGATGAGACTACCCTCAGCGTAAATACGCGGGTCGAAAATACGCTATGGCTGGCCTTTACAACAGTTCTTGGCGCAGGAGTGACCATTGCCGTCGAGTATGTTTTCCGCCGGGTGCACCCGACTACCGATCTGACCGAGGGTATCGAGAACCGTCTGGAAGCCGTCGAAGATGTCCTGAAGAGTGTTGCGACAGGCCAGCCTCTCGATGGTCAATTGGAAAAACATATTTCGCTTTATACGAACGTCGGAACGTCGAGACTGCGACGGCTGCTCATCCGCTCTGGATACAGTTCTCACTTCATTGCACAAATGAATGCAGCAGTCGCGCTGCTGGGCCGTCTGGTCGATCTTGCTGCGAGCCTGCGCTTTTTTCTTGCCAGCCAGGCCATTGCCCTCAGCCCAGCAGACCGGGAGCGATGTGAGCGACTGGCAAACGAAATTACAGAACTGCGGCGGGATTTGATATTGCGCAAGGTGCCACCCGCAATTGATCTTCCCGTTGAGCAGCCATCGAATCTGCCTTTTCTCCCCACGATGGAAAGGATGGTTACGCTCATCCCACAGGCGTTTACCGGCTCCGAGTCCCTGGACGTATTCATCGCGGCGCCTATGGATGAAGAGACGCGGGAGCACCTGTTCACTCCAGATGCCTTTTCCAATCCTGCCCACATACAATTCGCATTGCGGGGCGTGCTGGCGGCGACCGCCTGCTACGTCGTATACAAGGCAATCGCCTGGCCTGGCCTGAGCACTTCGATAGCAACCTGCATTATTACTGCTCTCTCGACAATCGGCTCTTCGCGGCAGAAGCAGTTTCTCCGGCTTGGCGGGGCGATCATCGGCGGCATCATCTTCGGAATGGGCGCACAGGTGTTCATCCTTCCGTATCTTGATTCCATTGCCGGCTTCACGCTCCTGTTTGCATTGGTCACGGCCATTTCTGCCTGGATAGCCACCTCGAGTCCGAGAATCTCATATCTTGGCGTACAGCTTGCCCTTGCCTTTTACCTCATTAACCTGCAGGAGTTCACCGTCCAGACTTCGCTTGCTATCGCGCGTGACCGCGTTTTTGGAGTCTTTCTAGGTCTGATGTCCATGTGGCTCGTCTTCGACCGCCTGTGGGTAAGGAATGCTCTTGATGAGATACAGACTGTCTTCGCGCGCAACCTGGAAATGTTCGCCGAGCTTACCGAACAACTGCTGAAGGAAGACCGGAGTGAAGCGGTCAAGCGGATTCGTCAGCTGCGTGATCAAATCAATGCTGGTTTTCAGGCAATCACCGCACAATCCGACGCGCTTCTCTTCGAGTTTGGTCCTTCTCGACACCGAAAGATGAAGATACGCGAAGATATCAAACGCTGGCTGCCGACGCTGCGCACGCTGTTGCTGGTGCAGATAACATCTTCGCAATATCGCCTGCAAATATCGCTTAAAGAACTGCCGGAGGCAGTCGCCAATGCTTACATTGCATTCGAAGAGGATGTCTCAAGCGTAATGCGTCTGATGGCGGACGAGATCAACGGAAAAACTTGCGAGACAGCGCCGAACGTTCAGACATCTGCCGCAGAATTGCGACAGGAAATCAGCAAATCTTACGAAGAACGCGGTCTTCCGATTTCTACTCGGGGCTCCGATGTAATCCATCTCACCGAAAACCTCGCGAATATGCTTGCACCGTTATATGCGGACATACACTCTACCTTTGCAAACTCTCAGGAGGCAATTAACGGCTTTCCGCATCTCAGGCAAGGAGAGGCTTGATTTGGCGAAGCGACGTTCACTGTAACGTTAGGCCAGTTGTGCGGGCTTCCACGCAAGAGCAGAATGACAGCCGGTCTGTCTTCAGGCAGTAATCAGGGAAAGCAGTTCTCCGAGGTTAATTGCCGAGTTTGACTGTGTGTCCCGAGGTAAAGACGGAGCAATCGCGAGGGCCTGACTATGCCCCTCAAACCACACCAGGAAGGAAGATCGTTCAGATCCCGGCAGCCGTTGCTGGTTTAACCACTGATAGTAGGCACCCATATCCGCATCAATGAGAGAGCCTGTGAAATCCAGGTCAGGGTTACTGCGGTTATTTGACAGCAGCTCATTCATCGGCCTTTGTCGTTGGCGCGGGGCGAAACGCACTAATAAGGTAAGTGCCTGGGCTCGCCGCAGGACTTCGCGTGCTGTCCACTGGGCAAATGTAGTACTGAATATCTGGGTTCCGGAACCCTCTGTGAGCAGTTTGACCTGAAAACGGTCCAGCACCGCGTCTCCCGCTTTAGCCATGCCAAGATCCGAAGGGGAGAGGCGGGCAAGGTGTGTGCGTAGTTCCTCCGGACCCATGCCGGGTCGTCCAATTTCTGCCTGTATGTTTTTCATCAGCGCAGCGCGGACGGGTTGCAGCGCCTGATAAGATACGTACGTCAGTAACGGACTGTGATCAGCTCCCTCCCCTCCGTCGACGTACCAATGTGCATAGGGAATAGGATGTGCCTTCGCACGAGCGGCGGAAGCGGCCAGCAGCAGTTCGAGTCCGTTCTCCGGCTTGACTCGCCCAAAATACGTACCGTGCGCACGCAGGTTGCGGAATAGCGGCGCATCATACGAGGCAACGCCCTGTCCGATAACCGCAATCCCGAGTCTGCGCACAGGAATGGATTCGGGCGGTAAGGCCGACTGCAAACGATCTCCATACGCGGTCGCAGCTTTTCGAAACGCATCCAACTGGTGAGTAGTCCAGAGGTATGCCGATAGCTGTTCGACAAACTGGGCTGGTTGATTTATCCAATCGAAACGCTCGAGCTTTGAGGAAAGGGAAAACTGCGAGAACGGCTGAAACCACTCATTCAGCTGTGCCGGCGAAAGTGAACTGAGTTTGGTCAGTTCCTTATTGATTGCCGTC
Source organism: Silvibacterium sp. (assembly GCA_036264455.1). GTDB lineage: Bacteria > Acidobacteriota > Terriglobia > Terriglobales > Acidobacteriaceae > Silvibacterium. The sequence continues at coordinate 8,927 of DATAQX010000478.1, forward strand.
CGCTCGGCTGGAAACTTGAAATCATAATCGATGACCTCGCGCAGCAGGTTTGGGGCGAAGCTGAGCGGAAGTTGCTGGATAGCGCTAAGATGAGCCACGACAAGTGCTCTCGCTTCGGGAGGGTACGCGGCGAACTGTTCGGCTTTGAGGTCGCGTGGAAGCATAGCGCTAAACCAATTCCCCTAAATCAATTCTCTGATCGGCTTGCCTTGTGACAAAGAAGGAGAGAATCCCATCATGGCTCCTAAAGTGGGCACAAGGTCAATCGACTGCACGGGGTTGTCATAGATCACGCCTTCTCGGACACCCGCTCCCAGGGCCATCATCCAGGTGGTACGCGAGGCTGCGTCACCCGTACGATGATGCTGAAATCCGTTTCCGCCGGAATCCTCGTCGGCGTCCCGTCCAAAATCCGGAAGAATAAACATGGTTGTGTTGCCCGCGTACTCGGGCTCGTTTTGAACAGTTCTCCAGAGTTCCGCGCAGAGGCGGTCTGTACGCCGGATGCCCTCAATATAGAGAGAGTAGGCTCCGGAGTGCGCGATATCGATATCGTGCATGGTGATCCAAAGAAGACTGGGGGCTTCCTGCTGCATCAGGCGCTTCGCAATATACAACGAGAGCTCATCCGGACTCGATAGTGTCAGCGCATGGATCTTAAAATCGTTCACCGAAAGCTTCAAAATTCTTTCCAGTTGCTCCATTTCGAATTCACCGCCTCCAATCTGCGGCGTGTAGAGCGGAGTCTCATAGTTGTCGCGCAGCAAATGTTCGTAATCCGTGGCGGGGCCGGATGTTGCCGCACTCAGCAAATGCTTTGGCAAAATTACTCTCGCGCCCAAACCCGGACCGTAGGAACGGTATTCGCTCTCACCAATGCGGTTGAACCCGTTGCTTGGCGCGACAACCCAGGCGTCGGAGGACGGACGATTCAAATCCTTGCGGAAGTACTCGAAGACTGTGGGATGCTCAGGCGGGATTGCAGAAAAATTATTGAGAGTTTCGTAGACTCCTGTTGCCAGGCTTGCAGTCGCCACGTAATGGCCCAGTATTCCCTGATTCATTACCTGGGTAAAGAAGCTCGCCTGGGGGATTAGTTCGTGGAGCAGCTGAGGAATATTCTCTTGCCCCTCAGGCGCGAACGTCTCCTGATCACGGGCGCCTCCGCCGAAGGTAATAACAATCACCTTCCGCTTCTTTGCCGCTTTCGCTCCGTACAAAAATGGGCTACTTCCCATCAGCGCGCTTCCCAAGGCTGCTCCAGCAGCACTGCGTAGAAAGTCGCGCCTGCTGCGGCCAAGATGCATGGCGAGCTCACGCATAGGAATCATGGCTTTGTCGAAGGAACAGCCTTCGCCGAATACACGAATTGCTGGACTTCCGCCCTTTCCTTGTCGACCTCGGCCATATGTTGCGCTCGAAGCTGCTGATAGACCTCGAACTCTTTCTGCGCGCGGTCTTTTTGGCCGGTGTGAACGTAATCCTGTCCCAGGCGGTAGTGAGCATCCGGAAGATTCGGATTCAGCTCCAGTGCGCGGACATATTCCGGGATGGACTTGTCATACGCTCGCTGGTCAGCATAGAGATTGCCAAGCTGCATGTGGGCTTCCGGCAGCGTTTCATCAAGAGCCACGGACTTTTGCAGCAGGGCTTCTATCCCCTGAAGGTCGAGGCTGGAGTCTTCAGTCCGCTTTCCCTTCCACAAACTCAACGCGTAGTAATACTGGGCCAGCGCATTACGGGGCTGGAGCTCAGAATAATGCCGGAATCGCTGAATTACCTCTTCGGCCTGGTTCGGAGAACTATCGTAGGCCTTGGAGAGAAAGAGATAACAGCGAGGGTCGGAAGGGTCCAGATCAGCCGCCGTGAGCAATGCCTTGACCGCCTCGTCATACTTGCCCCGCGAGTAGAGCGCCATTCCCAGCCCGATCATCAGTCGGGGCGAGTTCGGATAACGTTGAGCAGCGTACTGAAAGACATCGATGGCCGGTTCATATGTCCGATGGAGAAGAAGCTCGCTTCCCCAGGCAAATAGATTATCCTCGGTCGGGTCCAGGTGAGCGGCGGTCTCGAACTCGTTCACCGCCGCCACAAATTTTCCGTCTTTCTCCTCGATCTGGCCCAGCAGGTTATGCAACTCCCCGGTGTTCTTTTGCTTGACGAGACTCTGGACAAGCTGTCTCGCCTCGCCAAGCTGTCCAGTAAGAAAATAGGCCAGCGCCAGATCGTAGCCGTTGTCGTAGGAGGAAGGGTTGATTCGCTGCGCCTGTTCGAGGAGGGGAATCGCGTCCGTGATCTTTCCTGATTGAATGTAGAACTCGCCGAGGTTGTGATTGGCGTCAAAATCCCGAGGTTCCAGGGCTAGCGCCTTCCGGAATTGTTCCCCGGCTAAATCAAGCTTTCCTGCACGGGAGAGACTCGCCGCCAGATTCGTTCTGGCGGCTGCAGAGTCCGGCTTCAATCGGACTGCTATCTCGAGCTGTTCCAGAGCCTTTGCGTTCTGCGACTCTGCGGCGTAGACGAGTCCCAAAAGCTCGTGAACTTCAAAGCTCTTCGATGCATAAGGTAAGAGGTTCTCAAGTTGGGCGGCTGCTTCGGCGAAATGACCCGCGTCGTACTGCGCCACCGCTGACTGAAACTGGCGGTCCAGCTTCTGATTCTGA
>DATAQX010000532.1:0-2155 GCA_036264455.1 Silvibacterium sp.
CCGGATCTCCTTCAACAAATCGACCGGCGCATGCTCCGGTGCTTTGCCTGCGCGATACCAGTCCGCCAGCAGCGCGTACTGGACAATCTTATTGGCTTCGATCTGTGCGTTGAAAAAGTTCGATACCGAAGCCTCATCCAGTCCCTCGGCCACGCCATCCTTCACTGCGCCTAGAATCACCTGTGCCTCTCGCGGCTCATCTTCCACGGGCTTCCCGCTATCCCACTTCGCCAGCGCTACCTGTTCTCCAATCATGAGTCGGTGCGCCGTCGTTTCCACCAACGGTTGAAGCTGCTCTACTGCATTCTGCGCGTAGGCCGCGCCCATCCCGACAATTGCGAAAGCGGCAACGGCCGCTAATTTCATAAGATGAAAATGCATTTTAAACCATTCACCCCGGTAATTTAGACACGCAAGCGCCTGATTTATTCCTTAAAGCCCGTCGTGCCTCGTGCCATGCTCGCTCCCTTGTTCCAGTATGTCTCCTATTCACTAGCACAAATCAACCCGGACACTCCACCTGCTTGTAAGCTTCAATACAGCTCGGGGCGGAACGCGGCCTACGAAGGATGCTTCAGGCGGAACTTGACTCCTGCTGGGGAAGCGATTCATCACGGTCGGGAATAAACTGTGAGTTCGGGTGTTAAACCATGGGTGTCCGCCGAGCGACCCGAACATGCGTCGAATCGCCACTCCGAAAGTCAACCGTCGACGTCGTCACTGAAGCTTGCAGAGGGAGAACTCTTGAAACTCATGATCGCTGCTCTACTCGCATCCATAATTCCTTGCGCTGCTCAAGCTGAGGATACATCTTCCCCGATTCAGACCGAGACTCTTATCCAAAGTACATCCTCATGGGATGGAACACCTTATATTCCTACCCTGCAGGACGACCTCAAATCACCATCCTCAAGATCACTATCGCTCCACACACCACGATGAAGTGGCACTCTCATCCTCTGCCGAACGCGGGCTACATTCTGTCCGGTGAACTTACGATCGAGAAAGAGGACGAGACGAAACAGCATTTCGTGGCCGGACAAGCGATCACGGAGACAGTGAACAGCGTTCATCGTGGCATTACAGGCGCAGAACCTACCGTGCTCATTGTGTTTTATCCGGGTACGCCTGGACTGCCACTCTCCCGGTAGCGATTGCGGATTGAAAATCTAACTACGCGGGTTTGCCCGCACAGCCGTCACATGCTGATCCGCCCGGAAGCAATGGTTGGAGACTGGTATGCCGAGCGCGGTGAGCTTTGTCTACTCCTGGAGCCGTTTGTCGGCAATTTCACATCATTTCTCGTCGCGGGCATTCTGAAGGAGTTCGGGCACGACCGGAGTCTTTGTGTTCATCGCAGTAGCGATGCTAATCGTCATGGCGGTTAACGGTTTCATGGGTCCACGCACGCGCGATCTCGCGCTGGAAAAGATTTCTTATGGACTGCCGCAAGTCATTCGTTTGCCGCCACTTGCCTCTGGTTCTCAACGCTGAAGATGTCCTCACTGGCACGCTGGGGCAGACCTTACCGCGAAGCCGGATAGCTCCGATTCTTCCAACGCCCACCTCTGCCCTGATAAAACCGTACAGCCGAACCAATCGTCGCCATCATGTAGAACAGACCAATAACTGGGAGCAAAAGTCCCCAAACCGGAGAACGCCGGTAGCGCCGAAGCGTGGGCTGGAAGGCGAAGGCCATCCCAGTCCAGCAGACCACGCCAGCCCAGCGCAGCATGCCAGTTGCGAAGATGCTAGCCAGCACAGGCTCAACATGCAACAGCAGCATGCCAACGCATGTCCCCATCAACACCCAGGGAGAGTACCCAAGCTGCACGTAAGCCGTTCGTGCAATCATCTCCCATACGTCGCTGAACCCGGCATATTTCCGCTCACTGACCACTTGGTCCCCGTGTCCGAGCCAGATCCTGTGGCCTCCGCACTTGATCTCTCGCGCCAGAGCTACATCGTCGATCAGCTCCGCGCTGACTCTGTTTACCCCATCGACTCTTCGCAGCGCTTCCTGCGATACCAGCATCGTGCCGCCCGCAGCCGCAGCGGTTGCTCTTCCCGGATCACAGACCCATCGAAAGGGATAGAGCATTTGAAAGAAGAAGACAAAGGCCGGGAGCGTGGCTCGCTCGGCAAGGGTCTCGCA
>DATAQX010000575.1:0-3395 GCA_036264455.1 Silvibacterium sp.
GTTAACAGGCCCTAGTCAAATTTCAGGGATTCTACCGGGTCCAGGAGCGCGGCGCGCGCCGCAGGAATTGTTCCAAAAGCAATTCCGATTGCGCCCGACACAAGAAGGGCCACGACAGCCGAGATCCATGAAATCTGCAGATCCAGATTGCCCAGCAAGTGGATGAGATACGGCACGCCGAAACCGACGAATGCGCCGATCAACCCTCCTCCCACTGAGATCAGCATGGACTCTATCAGAAATTGCAGTCGAATCTGGTTGCGCGTGGCGCCCAGAGCTTTTCGGATTCCGATCTCCCGGATCCTGGAAGTCACGGTCGCCAACATGATGTTCATGATGCCCATGCCCCCAACCAGCAGTGTGACAATAGAGAACAAAAGTAGTAAGGCGCTTACTGCAGTTACGGTTTTTCCCGCTACACCCAGCACCTGCGTAAGATTGCCGACGTCATACACCGCTTCAGGCCTGTGGCGTGAGCGGATGACTCGCAGAATTTCTTTTGAAACGTCGGGAACGCTGCTCGTATCCGACGCGGAAAAGTAGATCTGATTGATTGCATCACTGGCCGTGAAAAAGCGAGCGACCTTGTAAGGGATAAGAACGGTGTCGTCGACGATCTCCGACTGACCATAGGTGTCGGTTCGCTCGGTGAATGTTCCGATGATCTCGAAGGGGATTCCGGACAAAGTGATGTTCTTTCCCAGCGCGTCATCGACACTCCCGAATTGGCTCACAGCAAACTTTTCCGTCACGACGGCCGCTTTGCTGGCAAGCTCTTCATCCTGCTCGTCAAAGAATCGGCCGGAAAGTATGCGCAACCGGCGAATCTGCTCATACTGAGAGTTGACGCCGAGCACCAGCAGGTTGGTTTGCTTTCCGGCGCCGGTTGCGAATGGCGCATGCAGATTCACTACGGGGGTGGCGGCGAGGATCCCGGGGACCTGCTGCTGCACGGCCTCCATATCGTTTACCGTCAGGAAGTCGTTTTTCGCGCCAACCTCGGGATCGGCGAGGCCTGTATATTCGGCCCAGATCAAGTTGGCACCGATGTTCTGGATCGACGCCATGACATAGTTCCGTCCCGTAAGGCCAATGGTCACGACCCAGATCAGCGATGCTGTTCCCAGTACCATGCCGAGCGACGTGAGGAGGAAACGGGAACGATTCGCATTGAAAGAATCGACGGCCAGGTGGAAAGTATCGGCGAAAACCCTTTGTTCTCTCGTGAAGTCGGCAAAGTCAATCATTCTGATCCTGGCCCGGCGATCACCGATTTCCCAAGAATACGAGTGTGACCCCGATCGCCACAAGCAGGACGCCGAGCCAGCGCTGACGGCTAACCCGTTCGCCAAGAAAGGCCAGTCCGCCAAAAGCGCCAGCGACATAGCTCAACGCCGTTACCGGCACCACGAAGCTGACATTGAAGATGGACAGCGCACCTAACAGGGCGAAGAAGGCCGTCGCCATCATTCCCACGCCAAGCCACATCCACGGCAGGCGCAGGGCTCTCAGGATCACCTTAACGATTTCCATCGGGCGAAAGCTGGTAGCTTCTCCGACTTCCTTCATGGCACGCGAGACGCAGAGTTCGCCGCCCGTACCGGCGACAACAATCAGGGCGAAGAGGATCGGCTGGTGCAAACTAAACAGACTCCGTCGTTCGAGGACTGGTGCGACCCACCACGAAAACGCCTAAGCATATAACCGCGATTCCGGCCCAGCGCAGGGGGGATACTCTTTCGCCCAGCATCCAATATCCAAGGAGCGCAACCACGCCATAGGCGAGCGAAGAGGCAGGCTGCACGAAGCTGTAGTCAGCCCGGGAAAGCACCAGCATGTAGGCCACGAAAAATGTGACCAGCGAGGCGATTCCTAACCAGATGGTTCCGGACGTGAAGATTCTCAGTGCGGTATGAAGGAGCTCCGAGGGAGGCCAAAGGGACAATTCACCCATATGCTTCATCCCCTTACCCAGCAGGACATTGCCCAGCGGGCCGGCGATCACCATGACTGCGATCAGCAAATAGGTCTTTAGATGGAGGGTCTTGTGAGGCGTCATCGGCTTTGCGGAACGCCTATCGATACAGAAATCATTCTTTGATTGTATAGGCGTGGCTGGAGGAGGTTTTGTTGTCATATCTCGCTGGAATTAATATTCTTTCATCCGCCTGTCAGCCTGTCGTCCGGAGCGATACACTGCAAAGTTGATGAAAAAACTGTTAGGATTTCAGTTTTGATGCTCTTGTGACAATACTTAATCAAAGCATTCGCACATCGTTGGTGAAACGGAATTACTCCTGGTCGCGGCTTTGGTTCTGGGACGCAAGCTGTCCGGCTCTCTTCCTCCCGTTAAAACCGGGTTATGCGCCCGGAGGCTTGAGGATCGAAAAGCTCGCATTTTCAACCTCCTGCCGGGTATTCTTGAACGAGGCATAAACACAATTGTGCGGCATTGTCGGATTCACAACGAAAAACTGGCGTCCCGATCAAGAACGCATCCAGAATGCGACTGAAACCCTTTTCCATCGCGGACCAGACCAGCAGGGAGTGTTTCGATCGAAGCTGTGCTCCCTGGGCGCAACCCGCTTAAAGATTGTCGACCTTGCTTCCGGCGACCAGCCTATCTATTCCGAAGATCGCGATTCGGTGATCGTTTTCAACGGGGAAATTTACAACCATCTAGCCATTCGCCGCGAGCTGGAATCGCTGGGCCACCGTTTTCGGACCCATTGCGACACGGAGACCGTTCTACAGGCCTTTCTGGAGTGGGATACGGACTGCTTTGCACGGTTGCGAGGCATGTTCGCACTGGCTATCTGGAGCAATAGCGAACAGCGGCTGGTGCTGGCCCGCGACCGGCTTGGCATTAAGCCGCTCTACATAGCGGAACGAGAGGATGACCTTCTTTTTGCGTCGGAACTGAAGGGCATTCTGATCCATCCTGAGATCGAGCGCCAGCTGAGTCTCGAAGGGCTGGACTGTTATCTCTCGATGAACTACGTTCCGTGCCCCTGGACGCTAATTGAAGGAGTTGAGAAGCTGCCACCGGGCCGATGGCTCGAATGGCGAGACGGACGCACAACCGAGCAGACTTACTGGCGCGTTCCTGCCATCGCGCCCTCATCGATATCGCTCGACGACGCAAAAGCGGAACTTGATGTCCTGCTCGACCAGTCGGTTCGCGAGCATCTGATGTCGGATGTGCCACTGGGGGTCTGGCTGAGCGGAGGCGTGGATTCGTCGACGATCCTGCACTACGCTGCGCAGGCATCCAGCTCACGCCTTCGGACCTTCTCGATTGCCTTCAATGGACGCAGCTTCGACGAGACGCAGTATATCCAGCAGGTGGTTGAGCGCTACGGAACGGATCATGAACAGCTGAACCTGAGCCCCGA